>JAZULU010000275.1:0-3555 GCA_045603265.1 Clostridia bacterium | reverse complement strand
TTTCTCGAACTCTGACAGTCTGCTGACAAAGTCAGCAGACTGAGCGTTTGTGAGAAATCACAAACGCATTAATTTTTTTAAAAAATCTTTTTGTTCTTTTGTTATGCGATAACTTTCTATAGATTTTTGGATAGTTTTATTATGAGTCCAAGAATCAAGTTGATTTTTTGTAAGATAGGGAAGAATGGTATCATAGTGTTTTGCAAGTGCCGTAGCAAAATACCAGGCGCGCACCATGTTTACATAATACTCTTTTGAAGAAATGTTTTTTGCCATGTCGGAATATTCTTTTTTGAAATTTTCATCAAGAAAAAATTTCATCAACATATTTACGGCAAAACGAACAGTATAGCTATGCGAAGAGCCTATCCACTTTTGTATATACGGCAAAAGTAATTCGGTATTTCTTTTAAAACACTTTGGCGTAAGCATATCGCAGGTCGCCCAATTATCAATATAGGGTAAAAATCTTTCAAGCTCATCTATACATTCATCAAAATCTTTTATTTGCTCAATAAAAAAAGCGTGAAGATTATTTTCTTCATAGTATCTGTGAGGAAGCTCCTTTAAAAAGGAAGGATCAGAAAAATCCTTTGATAGCCTTCTTAAGAGAGGTGTGCGCACACCGATAACCGTATCCTTATCAATGGTAGGCATAAGCTTCTGATGAAATTCCTTGTATTTTAAGTCCTGATATTGAAAAAGATCGATCATTCCTTGTTCCTTTTTAAAACTTGCTTGTGAATTTCCCGGGCAAGTGCTTCATACTCTTGGGAAGCACGGCTTGATTTTTTGAAAGATGCAACGGGCTTACCTGCATCCTGCGCCCATTCAATGGTGGAGTCAATGCGGATATAAGAATCAAAGATATAAAAATCTTTCATATCTTTTAAGGATTGAAGAGTTTGCTTAAAATAATTCTTTCTTTCGTTTACCTTTGTAATTGCAATGCCCAAGACTTTAAGTTGAGGCGCAATATCAGTAACGACAGAATAAAATTCAAACATATTGGCAAGACCGAACATTCCCCAAGGGCTTGCTTCGACGGGAATTAAAAGATAATCTGATGCACAAAGCAGATTCATTGCCCAGCCACCTAACGTTGGCGGAGCATCAATTAAAATATAATCGTATTTTCCGCTTTCCTGAATGGTTTTAAGGCACTTTTTCAAAATAAGTTCCCTTTGCCACTTAGTAAAAAGTTCATATTCGATACCGCTCATAAGAGTAGAGGACGGAATAATATCAAGATTTTCATATTGGGTGGGCACAATGAAATCGGAAAGATCTTTCTGCTCCTTAATGGCGGTGTACAAGTTCTTTTCGCTCTGTGCCATTTCTAAAACGCTGTCTTCATCAAAGAAAGAAAGGGAGAGGTTTAACTGCATATCACCGTCGATCATGAGAACTTTTTTGCCCGATTCAGCCAATGAATAGCCTACGTTTGAGCATGTGGTGGATTTTCCTGATCCGCCTTTGTTGTTTGCAAAACAGATTGTAGTGGTCTTTTTCATAAACATACTTCCTTTATTTATGGTTTGCAGAGTCCGCAAGGGGAATATTCTGCATTTATCGCTTCCTCTCTTGAATAGAAGATAGCGCGATTTTCTTCTTTGGGGAGCCCTGAACAAGTGGGAACATGAAATTTTTTAGATTTTTTGTTGCCGATATAATATACTTGCAAAGCCGGTGCGGAATGTTCGTTTTTAAAATATTCTTCCGTTTCGCCGTACTGAATATTAAAAGTTTCACCGTCTGAAATAACGGTTATCGTGCCTAATTGATCGGTACGGTAAATTTTAACTTCCGCTTGTTCAAGACGCTCAAGAGGCTCTTTGTGGGGATGACCGTATGAATTGCCTTTTCCGCATGAGATTATACCGACTTGGGGCAGTACTGATCTTAAGAAAAAGTACCCCGTTGAAGTTTCTGAGCCGTGATGACCTACTTTAAGAATGTCGGCATCAAGACTTACGCCTGATTCGACAAGTTGAGTTTCCGCATCCTTTTCAAGATCGCCGGTAAACAGAAAGGAGATCTCACCGTAAGAAAGCATTATTACGATGCTGGTATTGTTCGGCTCAAGCCCTACTGTGTAGGCGGGCCACAAAACTGAAGCGGTGGCAAGATCAATGCTCCACGAAGCACCGCGTGTACATAAGGTTATTCCACATTGACGGTTGGCGGCATCAACAAATTCTTCAAAGCACGTTGATGAATAAGAGTCTGTAGGAGAATATATTTTATTTACTTTAAAAGAGTCAATTATAGTAGCAAGTCCGCCAACGTGATCTTCGTGGGCGTGGGTTGCAACAACGGTATCAATGGTATCAAAACCCATCTTTTTTATAAATCTGACAACATCAGGACCGTCTTCAACGTTTCCGCCGTCAATGAGCATGGTTTTACCGTTCAGGGAAATAAACGTGCAATCAGCCTGACCAACATCTAAAAAATAAACGTAGATGTTGTTTTCAAGTTTTTCAACGGGCGCTTCCTGACAACCTATTGAAAATATAAAAACCAGGGAAAGTATAAATGCTAAAAATTTTTTCAAAACAACAACCTCTTTCAAAAATATATTGTATCATACATTTATTGTTTTTTCCACAATTATTTTATTGAAATATACAACTAATCGTGGTATAATAAATCAAAATATTATTTGAGGTGTAAAAATTATGGATTATATAATTAAGAATGACCAAATCACCGTTACTATTTCCGATATGGGCGCAGAAATGATGTCCATAAAAAAGGATGGCTGTGAATATCTTTGGCAAGGCGACAGCAAATATTGGGCAGGCAGAGCGTGCAATCTTTTCCCTATTTGCGGAAGACTTACAAACGGTATTTACACCTATAAGGGCAAGGAATATGCAATGATGCTTCACGGCTTTGCAAAGGTCTCTCAGTTTGAAATGGCTGAGCAGAAGGAAGACAGCATCACCTTCCTTCTTTGGTCGGACGAGGAGACCAGAAAAATGTACCCATTTGATTTTCAGTATTTCGTTCAGTATACCTTAAAGGGTAACACCGTTGAAATGAAGTACACCGTAAGAAATACAGGAAATAAAACTATGTATTCAGCCTTCGGCGGACATCCCGGCTTTAACGTGCCGTTAGACAATGGCTCTTTTGAAG
The DNA here is from genome assembly GCA_045603265.1 of Clostridia bacterium. Lineage (GTDB taxonomy): Bacteria > Bacillota > Clostridia > Christensenellales > QALW01 > UMGS1322. Next base: position 411 of record JAZULU010000275.1, on the reverse strand, counting down.
ATTATTATCTTGAATTTAAGTGCGAAAAGCCTGCAAAGAAGATGGTTTTTGATTCCTGCTATACAACTGATGATACCGTTCCCTTTGAACTTGAAGACGGAAAAATTCTTCGCTTAGATCATAGCCTTTTTGATAACGACGCCATATTTATTCGCGATATGTGTAAAACGGTTACCTTAAAGAGTGATAAAACAAAGAGAAGTGTTACTGTTAAATATCCTGAGTTCCAATACCTTGGTTTCTGGCATAAGCCTCAAACCGATGCGCCCTACGTTTGCATTGAGCCCTGGTCCTCCCTGCCCGGACGGCAGGATGTGGTGGAAGATCTGAGCTGCAGAAGCGACCTGATCCACCTGCGGCCCGATGACCGGTTTATAAACACCTGGTCCATTACCATTCAATAACATACAG
>JAZULU010000274.1:0-21724 GCA_045603265.1 Clostridia bacterium | reverse complement strand
GTAGTTATGGCAACACAAGGCAACGAACTTTACGCTATATATATGTACGGCAACGATGAATTTACCGGAAAAATAAAGAAACTTGATAAAAAGGCTACTTATAAGGCATATTGGTACGATGTTCGCACCGGCGCTTATATTAAGATCGACGAATTTACCGGCGTTACAACATATCCCTTGCCTGCCCGTCCCGATAAAAACGACTGGGCATTGGTTATCACCAGCAAGGAACTTGATATTCCCTACGAAGGTGAATTCTATAAGTCTGTTGCCCTTAAAAAGGCTACTGGCGTTCCCGTTGATTTTGCCGCTTTCACCGCTTCAACAGACAACACAACAGACGTTGACAATATCCAGGAAGGTAAACTCTGGCGTCCCTTTGCGGCACACGCAAGTAACACAATAAATATTGATCTGGGTGAAGAAGTTGAACTCTCATCCATTGAACTGTTGTTTGAGAAAAATAAGACGGGCGAATATTCCTATAGAATCGACGGCTTAAAGGATGATCGCGTTTACGTTCTTTGCGACCGCTACAAAGAAAGAGCAAAAAAGAAAAAGAACATCGAAAAACTTGAGGGCAAGTTCAGAAACATCAGAATTATTTTCGTATCCGAGCCTGCTTATATTAACGATGAAACTCGCCTTGTTGCAGGTATTGAAAAGATAACCGTTTTCAAGGAGAACTAAATAATGGCAACTTACTTTAAGGTTTCCACCAACAAATCGCCTATAAAATACACAGTAGGCGAAGAAATTATTTTTGATATTACGGTGAGAAGCCATAAAGAAGGTTTTAACGAATGTCGAAGATTTAAGTGGGAAATTCAACAAGATGACGGAAAAACTCTTTCAGGTGAAGATTTCCTTCTTATTGGTAGAGAACACGTTTCTATAAAAACAAGCCTTTCACGTCCCGGCTTTGCCCACCTTTCCTTAACCGCACTTAATCCTGATGGCACCGTTAATAACAGCATTGATATTATCCACGCTGGTGCAGGTGCTGACGTTGAAAAGATCGGCTATCACGGCAATATTCCTGAAGATTTTGACGATTATTGGAATAAGATAGAAAAAATGATTTCAGATTTTACTCCTGAGATCATCGAAAAAGTTCCATATTATACAGACGTGCCTGATTGGTGTGATTGCTATGACGTTAAGATCTCCACGCCCGTAGGATGCGTTGCTTCAGGATATCTTTCAATCCCGAAAAAGGACGGTTTATATCCCCTTGAGGTTGAGTTCAGAGGCTATGCCATAACCGGCTCAATAGCAGGATTCAGAAAAGATAAGATCTATTTTAACGTTAATGCTTTGGGCGTTGAAAACGGGCTTACAAACGAAGAATTATCAGAAAAGCACCCTGAACTTCAAGGCTATGGTTTTAACACCGAAGAAAACAAAAAGCCCGAAACCTCTTTCTGGCATAACATGATGATCCGCGATCTTTGCGCAGTTAAGTGGGCAAAGACCTTGGAAAAATGGGATAAAACAAATCTTATTTCCTTTGGCGGATCACAGGGTGCTTTTCAGGCAACCACCGTTGCGGCACACGATAAGGACGTAACCTATCTTGATATTTTTATTCCCTGGTTCTGTAATCTTAATGCGGAAAACAACGGCTATTTAAAGGGTTGGCGACCTGTTGCCCAGGAGGGTCTTGAATATTTTGATACTGTTATGCAAGGCAGAAGAGTTACCTGCCCCGTGAATATTATGGCTTGCTTAGGCGATGAGACCTGCCAGGCAAACACAATAATGAGCCTTTATAATAACATTTCCGCGCCTAAAAAATTACGTTTTCTCCAAAGCGGAAACCACGGCTACAGACCCTATGAGTGGGACGAATTTTACTTGTATCCCGACTTTGAAGTTTCGGGAAAATACAAGCACTATAAGGGCAACGTTTATGAAGTTATTGCTATCGGCAAAGACTCCGAAACACTTGAAGAAGTCGTTATTTATAAAGATGATACCGACAAAATATGGTCCCGTCCCAAGCACATGTGGGAAGATTACGTTATCTATAACAACATCATGCAAAAACGTTTTGAAAAGTTATAAAAAAATTCCTCGGTTAAACCGAGGAATTTTTATTTTTAAAAGTTGTTAGTTGGAATCTGTTGTGCTTGATAACTCATATTAGGATTGTATCCGAAATTCTGTTCCTTGTTTTCAGGCGAAAGTTTGTTTAACTCTTTTCTTAAGTTTACAAGTGCAATGCCGAAGAAGATCATTGAAACGCCCGAAAGAAGACCGGTGATAGTAAAACTAACACAGGATAATCCGCCAAAGATAAACAGCATTACAATGAAGAACATTGAAATTTCACCGTCAACTTTGCCGTTTTCAGCAGTTTTCTTTATAACGTTCATTGATTTAATTGCCTTCACATAGAAAAGAATGCTTAAAACAAGTGCAACGACCATGATCAAGAACATTATAAAAAGCAAAATAATAACAAGCACCAAGGGCACAAATTCTTCTCCACCGGAAGGACTCATTTGAACCATGTTGCTTAAACTCATATAATCCAATCCCATGGCATCATTAATAAGATTTGGCAGTACTATAAGAAAAACCAAAGTGGCTATAATGCCCAGTGCCATTATTATGCAATATAAAACAAACTGCAAAATTGTAATTACCTTAATAAGTGTAATACCGCCCGTTTTCATTCCCTGCTCCATAACTTTCTTTCCTGAAGCAAAGATCATCCAGATACCAACGCCTATAAGAATGGTAGGTATCATTCCGCTGAGACTTGTAACTACCGTTACGCTCTGCATAGTATCTATTATTTTTTCCATAAGAGAAAACGCCCTGGGATTATATTCATACATAAGTTCATATCGCATCATTTCCCACATGTAAGTAAAAATTGCTCCGCTTGAGAATGAACTTATAAGTTGAAAGAACAGAAATATAGTATAAAGGATAGCACCGGTAAGAAACATAGGCGATGCTGCCGCCTTTTTCACCGCATTTATCGCAGGATTGGAAGAATATATTTTCTCCATTTTTCCGTATGCCTGCTGATAATTCTGCTGATACGTCTGCTGCCGATAATTTTGTTGATATGCCTGCTGATATCCTTGGTTGTTCTGTTGTGCATTATTTCCTGATGCCAAAGATGCCCCACAGCCTTTACAAAACATTGCATTATCCGCGTTTTGTGTGCCACAAGATGAACAAATCATAATAAAACCTCCTTATATAAATGGCAAAAGCCAAATTACCCTTTAAAATACCAAGTGTTTATTGTTGAATATACCTGAGTTTCCCTTAAAATAGTACCAACGCTAAGACGATTGCTGAAAAGGAACGTGTCCATCTCAAAAAACAAACCTATTTGGGGAAGTTCATCGGCAATAATATTTTGCAACGAAAGAGTTGCCGTTTTCAATTCTTCCTGGGAAACGGCTATATCAATACCGTAAAGCGCATTGTTTGCATCCTGAGAAGAATATCCCGAAAGATTACCGCTTCCGTTTGCCTTAAATATAAAGTTGAGATTCGGTGTATCTGAAAGATAATAACCGCTTAATATCATATCATAATTGCCTTTTGATATGGTCTTTTTAAGATCGGTCGTATTTTGCGCTATAAGTTCAACGTGAATTCCCAACGCTTTAAGATCTTCCCGTATATATTCTGCCGCCTCAAGTCTAACGGGATTTGCAGGCTCGTTAAGCACTGCAAGAGTAAGGGTAAGCGGTCCGCCGCCGCCATCAGGCGAATCAAAATATCCGTCATCGTTATAATCAACAAAACCCATTCCGATAAGTATGTTCTTCGCCATAACAAGATTGTGATCATACCTTGTTACCGATGCGCTTGAAAGTGATGAATCGTTAAAAAGCGGTTGCTCAGCACCGGTTGCCTTAGTCAAATAAACGTTGTTAATTATATCGGTGCGGTCAACGGCATAGGCTATTGCTTTGCGGAAATTACTGTCCGCCATTTTTGAATGATTAAGATTAAAGGCCAGAAAAACGTAGTTGTGCGAAAGATAATTTTTCTCGTCAACGCCTTCAAGAATCTCATAAATTTCAGTAGTTTTCAGTGCTGAGGGAACACAATCAAGTTCACCTTTTTTGAACGCATCAAGGATCGCCTCAGAATCACTGTAGCCCGTTGCAACCACCTGCTGGAGATAGGGACGTTTTTTCCACCAATCGGAAAAACTGTTTAAAATCATTTTTGTTCCGTTATCAAAGGTAAGTTGAGCTGCTTCAAAGCATCCGCTTCCCCTTGGAATATCTCTGGTCGTTTTGCTTTTTCCCTGATAATATGCCTTAGGTATTACGGGAATGTTCAGCGCATATATAAGTGCATAAGATTTAACTTTAGGATAGATCACCAGTGTGTTACCGTAGCCCTCTGCCCTTTCCACATAATAGGAAAGATCGGCATAATATATGCTTTCAGGATCAGATAAGATCGTGTTAATGGTAAAAGCCGCATCATCGCCCGTAAGTTCACCTAAACCGCCGTGCCAATGGACGTTTGCACGCAACTGTATCGTCCAGGTATTGGCAATTTCATCATACTTCCAACTTTCAGCAATACAGGCAACCGGTTCCATTCCCTCATTAAAATCAACAAGAGGCTCAAATACCATGGAATATAAATTGCGCATCTGCATTTCCTTAACATACAAAGGATGCATGGAGTATGGTGACAGCGTCATGGGAATTCTTATATAACCGCCCGGAATGATTTCTTCGGTAGTTTTTTCTGTTGAATCAACGCTACCGGGAATAATTATGGGCGTATCTTCCGCTTCTTCTTTGCATCCGCAAAGACATAACACGCATAATGAAAGTGCTACTGCTTTAACTATAGATTTTTTGATACAACTCATAATATGTAGAGACCTTTTTGACATAATTAGCCGTCTCCTTATAAGGAATATTGGTAAGTGTTTTACCGTCAGAAGAATAGATACTGCTTTTTAGCCATTTACGCACGTTGCCCTCGCCACCGTTATACGCGGCAAGCACAAGCGTCATATCGTTATCAAAACGCTCGTTAAGATACTTTAAATACTGACAGCCAAAATGAATGTTCGTTTCCGGATCAAATAAATTATTTTCATCCAGATCCATATGATATTTTTCTTTAAGCCATTTAGCAGTCTGTGGCATCAACTGCATAAGCCCCTTTGCTCCTGCCGAAGACTGAGCATCTGCGCGGAAACTGCTTTCGGCACAGATAATTGCATATACGAAATTTTCATCAAGATCGTACTCTTTTGCGTATTTTATTACATACTCCTCATATTTTATGGGAAGCCTGCGCTTTATCTCGGCATTTCCCCAGAAAAACGCCACATATATGAGTACCGCAAGTATGATCGCAGTAATGATTATTTTAGGAAGATTTCGTGCAAAATATCCTTTTTTACTCATAATTCAATTCCTTAAGTACCTTATCTACTTGTTCAAATGTTTTTTCAATAGTTCCGTTATTGGAAATAATATAATCGGCATACTGTTTTCTTTCGCTATCGGGCATTTGCCTGCTCATACGCTTTTGTATTTCCAGTTTAGGAAGATTTGATCGCTTAATTGCTCGCTCAATGCGCTTACCGCGTGTGCAAGTTACGATCATGACCTTGTCACAACGTTCATGAAGTCCCGACTCAATTAAAAGCGGCGCATCAAGAACGGTTATCGGTGCATCTTTATGTTCTTCAAGTTGCTTTTCCATTTCTTCAAAAATCAAAGGATGCACGATGGAATTAAGTTTTTGTGTGCGTTCTTCATTTTCAAAGCAATAGCGACCCAATTTCTGCCTATCCAATCTACCGTCGACAAAGAACACTTCACCAAACTCTTCCTCGATTTTCTTTGATGCAACAGTGCCCTTCCCCATTATCTTATGGGAAATTGCATCAGCATCAACAATGGGGATCTTTTTTGATCTTAAATAATTACTTACGGTACTTTTGCCTGAGGCAATACCACCGGTTATACCTAAAATCATTTTAATTCAAACCATGTCCTTCCTGAGTTTGTATCTGCCGTCAAAGGCACGTTAAGTTTATAAACGTTCTCCATCGTTTCTTTTAAAAGTTTTTCACATTCATCCTTGTGATCTTTATGAACTTCGATTATAAGTTCATCGTGAACTTGCAAAATCAGTTTACCTAAATGAGGTTTTTCTTTTAAAAGTTCAGCAACTTTAAGCATTGCAAGTTTGATTATATCTGCCGCACTGCCTTGAATAGGTGTGTTCATGGCAACACGCTCGCCAAATGAGCGAATATTATAATTTTGCACACGAAGTTGAGGTATCTCGCGTCTTCTGCCCATTATAGTCTTTGCATAACCGCATTTTTTTGCTTCGTTTACGCTTTCCTTAAGATACTTTTCAACTTGAGGATATCTTTCAAAATATTTTTCCATGAAAACTGCGGCTTCTTTTCTTGACGAGCCCATATTTTTTGATAACCCAAAGTCACTTATGCCGTAAACCATGCCGAAGTTTACCGCCTTTGCCTGTGAACGTTCAGCAGGTGTAACTTCGCTTATATCTTTCCCCAGCACTTCTGCGGCAGTACGGGCATGAATATCCTCATTGTTAATAAATGAATTTATCAAGATCTCATCGCCCGAAAGATGTGCAAGGATGCGCAATTCGATCTGTGAATAGTCAGCATTGACTAACACATGATCTTCTTTTTCCGTTAAAAAGGCACGGCGAATGGCTCTGCCTGCTTCATAGCGAACGGGAATGTTTTGCAAATTAGGCTCAGTACTTGAGATTCTGCCCGTTGCGGTAACCGCCTGCTTAAAAGTAGTGTGTATCTTGTTATCCCTTGACGAAACGAGAGCATACATGCCGTCAACATAGGTGCTTTTAAGTTTCTGCAGTTGACGGTACTCAATAATCGGTGCAATTATCGGATGTTCAAGATTTTCAAGAACATCATTATCAGTTGAAAAACCACGCTTAGTCTTTTTCTGCGCAGGCAGATTAAGATCGGTAAACAGAACTTCGGAAAGTTGTACGGGACTGTTTATATTAAATTCCTTACCTGCAAGGAAGTAAATTTCCTTTGAAAGTTCGTTAATGCGCGTCGAAAATTCGCTTCCAAGTTCCCTTAAAACATCGGAATCAACGTAAAATCCCGTCTTTTCCATATCATATAGCACTGCGGCAAGGGGAAGTTCCATATCCTTATATAATGCCATAAGTTCCTTGTTTTCAAGGGCAGTCTGTTGTTTTTTGTTTATGTGCAAAAATGCCGCCGCACCGATAGTGCAAGAATAGCGCGCCATAATTTTCTCAAGAGCGAAATCTTCGTTTCCCGCATCCAACAAATACTCGGCAAGCATTATATCATCGTAATTTTCAAAATCACCAAAGAGGTGCATTGCACCTTTTACGTCATAAAAAACCTTTTTTATGTTTTTATCCTGAACGTACGGTTTTAAAACTTCAACAGCACTATCAAGATCCATTCCCATGGACAACAGATCATAGGAAAGGGAAATTTTGTACTGTGTTTTTTCATTTAAGGCAACAAAGATCTCATCATCATTTATATATATGGCAATAACGTCGCCCGAAAAAACAAATTTATCAAAATCAAGGATTTCGGTGGAGAAAACTTCTTCACTTCCGCCTACACGCTCATAAAGTGATTTAAACTGATATTTTTTAAAAAGTTCCGCCGCCACAGAATCTTCAACCGGCTCATATTTTGTATCTTCAAAAGGTGCAACGGGCACGTCACGAACGATGGTTGCCAAAAACTTTGAATCAAAGGCATCATCTTTGCCTGCCCGTATTTTTTCGCCCATTTTCCCGGAAATCTCTTCGGCGTGTTCATAAAGATTTTCAATAGATGAGTATTTTTCAATTAAACTTAAAGCCGTCTTTTCGCCTACGCCCTGAACGCCCGGAATATTATCGGAAGAATCGCCCATAAGCGCTTTAAGATCGCAAACCTGATGAGCCTCAACACCGTAATTCTCTTTTAGATTATCAGGCGTAAGCATTATAATTTCGGAAATGCCTTTTTTAGTAAACCATACGGTAACGTTTTCTGATACAAGTTGAAAGGAGTCCCTATCTCCGGTAAGCACCGCCGCCTGACCGCCGTTTTCCTCAGCCAAGCGCGCATAGGTACCGATAATATCATCGGCTTCAAAACCTGGCTTTTCAAAGCAAAATACGCCAAGTTTTCCAAGCACCTCTTTTAAAAGGGGTATCTGGGGTGCAAGTTCATCGGGCATCTTTTTTCTGCCTGCCTTATATGCCTCGTAGTGCTCATGTCTGAAAGTGGGATGTTTTACGTCAAAGGCGCAAACGATATTATCCGGTTGATATTCGTCAACCGCCTTGTAAAACATTTTCAAAAAACCGTATACGGCGTTGGTATATACGCCCTCATCCGTAGAAAGTATGGGGAGGGCGTAAAACGCGCGGTTTATAAGGCTATTGCCGTCAATTAAAAGAGTTTTCATAATTACCTATCCTTGAGGAAAATAATATCCAAACCACGTTGGCATCCAGCGGAGCCATGTGTCTACAAAATCTTTTGAAACGCTTGTACCTGTCCACATCGGCAAGAACATTACAAACACTATTGCCACCGCAATTACAAATAATACGGTTAAAACGATACTTGTTTTCCGTTCATATCTTGCCAAATGGCGAAGAACGTAAACAGTAAACAACATAATAAAGGGAACGGTTGCAAAATAGTGATAAATGAATATACATCTGCTTATGCCGATCCACGGAATCAAGTTGCAGGCTATGCCTAAAAGAATGAATATAAGCGTACGAGTATCTCTTTCGCACACGTCAAGTTCATTTTCATCGCCCGTTCCAAACCATGCTAAAAATTTGTTTGATGCGTATGATTTTTTAGGTGCTTTGAATGTGGGTTTTACAAGACGTTTGCAGAAAAGCGCAATACCGCCTAAAGTACAGATAAGTCCGGTGATCCAAATAAGGGGATTTCCGAAGGCATATATTGCCGACATATTTACCGAATCAGTCTTTCCGGCATAATAGAACATAGGTGTTTCCATAAGGGGCCATGTATACCACGCACTTTGATAGGGGTGAGTTGCTTCAAGTTTTGAATGATAATCAAACATTGCTTTTTGATTATCAAGAATTATCTTATACCACTCTCTTGTTTCACCCTCAGCATTCCAGTAAGGATAGTAGGACAAGCAGTATATTATAAGGGGAACAACAATAAATGCACCTATACAGAAAAGAATTGTATATCCTGTATTTTTGTGGAAACTGTGAATAACATGATTCAAATACTGCTGTTTTTCACCTGAAGTTTTATTAACCTCCCTAAGGGCGGCATCGTACTCGCTCCATCTGCGGAAAACAGTTATAAAGAATATTATTGCAAGACCTGCGCCTGCATACAAGCATATCCATTTGCTTGCAGCGCCCAGACCAAATGACAGACCGCATAAACCCAAAGGAATGAAAGTCTTCCAAAGCGGCTTATCATAAAAACTCATATTGTAGTACCATAGCATAAACAAGAACATTAATATTATGAACAGTACACCAAAAGAGTCTATCGTTGCAAGTCTTGTCTGCGCATAATGCATACCGTCGCAAGCCATAAGAAGTGCCGTAACGGTTGCCCATGACGTTTTCTTAAACATAAGAAGTCCAAGGAAATACATTGCAGGAATCATCAATACGCCTGCAAGAGTGCCTGCAAAACGCCATGCAAAGGGAGTCATTCCCATAATCGATACGCACCAAGACATCATATCCTTGCCCAGCGGAGGATGTGTCCACTCATAGATTGAATGTCCGTTAGCACTTTCATAAGCAGTACGCGCATGATATATTTCATCAAAATACATACTGTTCATGTAAGTTGCGCCCTCAGCAGGAACAAGATCCTGCTCATCAAAAAGGTTCTTTCCGCCCGTTTCCGACGTATTTGATACTGAAAGATTTTTTATGGGAATAGGTGTTTGTGCTTCACTTGATTCAAAGAAACCTATTTCGATAAGTTTAAGGAACGGACTTTCTGCCGTTATAAGCACATAACGGGCAGATCCCGATACAGGCAAATTATGCCAATAATAAAGGTTGCTCTTTTCAACGGAAAGGGTGTTCTGCATAACCCAATTTTGCCCGTCTTCAGAGAAATAAACCTCAAAACTGCCTTCAGAAAGACTTGTCCTATAATAGGCTTTGGCTATATTTTTAAGTTCGCCAAAGTCAGCAACAACGTAATCTGCAAAAGACGTTACGCGCCATGTAGCACCTAAAGTTACGATCTCGCCTCTTGATACATGTTTTTCGTCGAAGCAATTATAAACGTCATGATCTTCAGCAATGGATTGACTGTTTTCATCGGTAATTGCCACGATCTTTATATCCTGGTCGCTTAAAAGTTTCAGTTCGCTGACAACAGTTTTGTTGGCGTTTTTGATGAGAATTCTATCTACGCTTCCCATATATTCATCTGTCATAAGGAACGTACCTTGTGCCCAGCCTTCTTCCATGGACTTGATCTCAATAATATCTGTCCATGTATTGTTAAGCATCTCGCCCGTTGTTTCATCGAAAACTTGCGAAGGAATGGCTATAACAACATCGCTTGCCACAGAAACGTATGCATCAACGTTATAGAATGATATGGGTTCATCAAACCATACGATATAATTTCCGCCTGACTCCCATTTGTTCTGCGGAATCAATTCCGCTGCTTGTGAAGTATAAAGTTCCTGTTCGTCAAAAAGACTTATTGCCAAAGCATTTTCAATGTCACAAGGAACAACTTTTTGATCGGTTGCCTTTATTTCAAGGGGAACGTTATCTTTTAATACTACAACTTCATCAATAGATACGTTGGAGGTCGCTTCGATCTTAATATATCTTGCTTTTCCGCTATCGCCTGCAGATTTCCAGCCAGACGTATCACCTACGATCACGCTTTGATAAAGAGAATAGTTTTCGCCATCCTCAGAAACCGAGAACTTAACGGTGCTCATATTGCCCGACTTGCTCAAATATTTAATGCTATCGAAGTCCTTAACTTCGCCAAGATCGGCAACTGCATACACTTCCGATTTATCTGCGTACCAATAATTCTGTGCGGCTTTCACGTCGCCCAGGCCATTAAATGCGAAGCAAGCATAAACTGCCGTAATTACAAGGCAGATTATAACGTCCGCTTTCTTAACTTTAGGAAGATTATAACTTCTTCTTTCAAAAAGACGTTTTCCTCTATCATCAATGTACAGAGTATTTATCTCTTTTTTAGTTCTTGAAAGAATGTTTATTGTAACGTAGATCTGATAAATAAACAGAACCACCGTAAGCAATGAGCCAATAACAAATACCGTTTCTGTAAAGGCAGGCGCATCAGCGGAAGAATCAAACAAAGCATCCCAGAAAGACACACTGCCGTTTGCAAAATATCTGCCGAAGCCGTTTGCATCATACTTTTTAGTTTCTTCGTAAACGAAAAGGAGTCCTGCAACGTTTACATAGTTGAGGAATGCATATCCTGCCGAAATAGCAAGAAGTCTTATGTCCTTAAAATGAACGAAGCTCATAAGCATCATCAATATTACGGGGAACATATAACGCTCATGAGTACGGGTCGAAACAGTTACCGCGCCGGCAACCATAAGTGCCGCAAGAAGCCAGAACCAGCCCGTATCTAAAGTCTTATCCTTCTTTGCCTTTTTCCCTTGTTTATTTATATTGCACATAAGATAAACAAAAATGCCAACAACAAGAAGTCCCACAAACACCAACAAAGCAGTTCCTAACTGCCCATAGGTTACACCGTTAAACACTTCTGTTTCGGAGGGGATCCATTGTCCGTCAAGAAGTCCCATAATGCCGAAAGAAGAAAGCGTTGCATAGTCGTAAGATCCTAACGTTGTAAGATATTTACCTAACAACCAATCAACTTCTATTGTAATTGAATCAGTAAGTTCAAAGGGAACGGTGCTCTGTCCGTTACGCATTATAAGGGACAGTAAAACGAATATAAGTACCGATATAATTAATCCGCCGAAGCCTTTTATAAGGCGCATTTTTCCCGATTGTTTTCTGTGATTTGTAAAGTCGAGATAAATAACGTAAAATTCATGAATCGCAACAAGCAACATTATGGGTCCAAACAATATTGCCTGAGGCTTAAACAACAAGCCTACAGCAAATGTTAATACCGAGAAACCAAACTGATCGTTATCTATAAGCCAGAAAGTGATGAGCATGAAAAGCACCAATACCGAATCTACCTGACCCCAGATAGCCGAATTTAATATTGCGGTGGGTAAAAATGCGTAAGCAACACCTAAAATTACACCTAACTTTTCACCAAGATGCTTTTTAGCGATGTGAGCGATCATTACTGCTGCAACAGCATCACATATTATTGCAGGCGCTTTAAGAAAAGCAAGACCTATTCCCTGCTGAAGATCAACACTGAAAACGTCAGCAATGGAAGACACTATACCTAACACGATCATGTATAAAGGCGGATAGTCACAGAACATACCGTCGGAATAGAAATTGGCGATGCCTCTGTCGGCCATTATGTCGCCCCATAATGCAAAGCAACCGATATCAACTTCAAAACCTTTATAAATAACCGCCGCAACAAGCCTTATTACAAGGGCGATTATAACAAAAACGTACAAACTTGACATTTTAAAGTTAAATTCTCTGTACGCCCAGAACAAAACGGCAAAGAATATGATAAATATAACAATACCAATGGCAAGTACGTTTATCATCTGGTCTTTTTCTACCTGATCGATCTCTTTATCGGTTTTTATTTTTCCGCTGTCTTCTTCAGGCTGAGCAAACTGGAAGGTTGCCATCGATAAAGCAGAAACACCGTCAGGCAACTTATCGATCTTTGTTAAAGAAACGTCGTCAAAATAAACAACGCCCAAAGCATCGGCAGAATAATCACCAAGACGCAACGAAACATTTACGCTTTTTGTTTCACTGTCGGTTTTGCCGTAAACAGTAACCTTTGTCCATGATGTATTGCTCTTATAGTATCCGCTTTTACAGTTAGTCTGTAAAAATCCGATATGAGCACCTGAATCAGTTGAACGCTGTTCAATGTGTTCAGTCTTGATCATTGCAGAAAGACAATAATAAGAATCCGGCTCTACCTTAACCTGTTGAATAAAACGCGCATCGTTAAAAGTAGTGCTTTCAATTTTTATGACGTTTTTACCTTCAGGTGCAGAAGAATCCTCCTTTACCTGATAATATTCAATGGGCGGGGCAGTATCGTATCTGTCAAGTACCCAGCCTTCTACATCTGTGCCGGTGCCTGCTTCAAAACCGGGATTTTGAAGAAGATTTTCACCGGCCTGCTGATTTCCTCCACCGCAAGCGGTGAACAACATAATAAAAATCAGCAATAAAATTGGAATGATCCGCTTTTTCATGTTAAACTCCTTTAAAATGCGTTTTGTATAAGTTGTATTTGTGGAACGGTATCTTCAAAAGTAATTTCCAGCACGTCAAAACGGCAGGTTTCCTCATTTTTCAGTTTGTAGCACATATAATGCTGTGCGCCAAAGCGAATATTATCCTGCTTGCGCTTGGTTACGGCTTCTCTGCCATACCCCGCTTTTAGTGACGTTCTTAACTTAACCTCAACAAAAACAAGCAATCCTTTATGCCTTGCAATAATATCGATCTCGGAAAACTTTGAGGCATGATAGTTTTTTTCCAATATCTTATATCCTTGTTTTTTAAGGTATTTTTCGGCAAGTTCTTCACCTAACGAGCCAACTTGTCTTAAGTTCATAGTATTTTTGTTAAAAAGCTTCTTCTGTGATATGGGCACGGTCCGTAAGCTTTTATCATTTCAATATGTTCTTTTGTGCCGTATCCCTTATGTTTTTTGAAGTTGTACATGGGATACTCTTCATCGATTTTTTGCATGAGCCTGTCCCTTGTAACCTTTGCGATTATGCTTGCCGCCCCAATACTTAAGGAAAGAGCATCGCCACCGATAACAAATTTTTCGTTTTCAATGGCATCTATGGTAAAGTTGCCGTCAATCAAAAGGAAATCCGGCTTTTGTTTTAATCCTTCCACAGCTTTTCTCATGCAAAGTTTCGTTGCCTCACGAATATTTATTTCATCAATGGTCTTTGCATCAACAAGTGCGCAGGAAACAATAGCCTTTTCCATAATTTCATCGTAAAGCTTTTCGCGCTTTTTTTCGGAAAGTTTTTTTGAATCGTTTATTCCCTCGGGAATATTGTTTCTGTCCAAAATCACGCATGCTGCCGAAACGGGTCCTGCCAACGGACCTCTGCCTGCTTCATCAATTCCGCCGATTATTTTAAACCCTTTTAACAGGAGTTCGTTTTCAATATCAAAAGTCATCAGGCACCTCCAAAGTAATTCTTCCCAAAGTGCCTGCGCGGAACTCATCTAAAAGTATGCGTGCACAACGGGAATAATCATATTCTTTGTTTTTAAGTAAAAAACCGCGTTTTTTGCAGATCGCCTCATAATCCTCAAGGGCTTCTTCCCCAAGAGTTATACCGTAACGGTTTTCAAGACTTTGCGGATATTTTTCCCTTAAAGTTTTTATAAGTTCAAGGGCAAGTTCATCTCGATCAAGAATCTCATCGTTTATCGTTCCGGTGAAAGCAAGGTACTTGGCGCTTACCTGGTTATCAAGGCGCGGCCACAAAAGTCCCGGCGAATCCAGAAGATCGACGCTCCCCGTTTTCACCCATTGTTTGCCGCGAGTAACACCGGGTTTATCCCCCGTCTTTGCCTTTTGCGCACCTGAAAGAGAGTTTATAAGCGTTGATTTACCAACGTTTGGAATTCCCGCAACAAGGGCGCGCATATTTCTTACCACACCTTTTTGCTTAAAATATTCCGCCTTTTCCGCACAGATCTTGTTTATAAAGGAAACGACCTCGCTCTGACGTGTTTTTGCGTTAATACTGAGAACGGGAATATTTTTTTCTTTAAACCAGTTTATCCATCTTTTTGTTTTTTCGGGATCGGCAAGGTCCGCCTTGTTTAAAAGCACCAGCCTGGGCTTATTAAATTTTTCAATATCGGGATTTCCGCTTGCAAAAGGAATTCGGGCATCGCGAATCTCAATGATAATATCAATGAGTTTTAGATTTTCTTCCATCATTCTCTTTGCCGCGGCCATGTGCCCCGGGTACCAATTTATGTGCATAAAATTCTCCATTATATAAAATATATTATATATTATAACAGATATGATCAAAAAATAAAAGCATTATTTAAGTTTTTTCTCGTTTGAAAAAATTCCTCTTGAAATCTGCGATAATATCTGCTATAATATGCTACACGCGATAAAAAACAAAAGGAAGATACCTATGAAAGATTTAACTGAAGTTTTACAAGCATTTGGTTTTGGAAAGGACGCTAAGTATATCCCATGGGGTAACGGTCATATTAATGACACATTCCGTGTTGAGGATAAATTTATTCTTCAAAGGATAAACACCTCCGTTTTTAAGGATTACGAAGGTCTTATGAATAACGTTCTCCTGGTTACAAGTTTTTTGCAGAAAGAACTTTTTGCAAATAACGGTGACATTTTAAGGGAAACCATGGGCGTTATGCCTGCCATCGACGGCAAAATTTATTATAAGGACTCAAATGGTGACGTTTTCCGTCTTTACATTTTCGTAAGAGATTCGCTGAGTATTGATGCCGTTCAAAGTCCTGATGATCTTTATTCCTGCGGTCTTGGCTTTGGTCAGTTCCAGAAAAAACTTGCTGATTTTAATGCTGAACTTTTGGTTGAAACCATCCCCAGTTTCCACGATACTTTAAAGCGTTTTGAAACATTTAAAACCGCCATCGAAAACGATTTCGCAGGCAGAAAAGACTCTGTAAAAGATGAAATTCAATTCTTCCTTGACAGATATGATGAAATCAAAATGATCTTTGATATCTATTCAAAACTGCCCTTGCGCGTTACTCATAACGATACAAAACTGAACAACGTTCTTTTTGATAAGGACACAAGAAAGCCTCTTTGCGTTATCGACCTTGACACAGTAATGCCCGGCTATCCCGCCAATGACTTTGGCGATGCTATCCGTTTCGGCGCATCAACTGCCGCTGAGGATGAACAGGATCTTTCAAAAGTTCATTTTGATATAAATCTTTATGAAGCTTTTGCAAAAGGCTTTATTGAAGGCTGTGGTGACGGTCTTTCCATGGAAGAAAAACTTTCTTTCCCATATGGTGCAATTCTTATGACTTTTGAGTGTGGCATGCGCTTCTTAACCGACCATCTTGACGGTGATAAATACTTTAAGATCCACCGTGAAAATCATAATCTTGACAGATGCCGTACACACATTCAACTTGTTAAGGAAATGGAAGAAAAACTTCCTCAAATGCTGGAAATCATTAAAAATCAATAATATAAGCCCCGATCACGGGGCTTTTTTCAGAGGTTATTATGTCTTATTTTTTTACCGAAAAAATTTATTCTGCACCTGATCACGTTATGGGCGGTTCACTAAGTGACGAAACGAAACTTACAGAAAGTTCCGCCAAAGTAATTTACGATATTTACGATTCCCTTTGCGAAGAATTTCCTCAGTATATAAGAAAAACTCAGTTAGGCGCCGACATAAATCGCTATACTTTTTCAAACTTTGAACTTGAAAACTTTTCGGATTTTAAAGCAAAAACATTTAAAATCGTTATAATTACTTCCATTCATGGCTACGAGCAGGGTTGCGCGTGGACTTGCGCACAGTTTTTTAAAGAACTTTGTAAAAATCACGATGATGAAATATTAAATTATCTTCGTCGCAATGTATTGTTTGAAGTAATGCCCGTTGCCAATCCTTGGGGTTTTGCTCATAATGACCGTAAAAATGCAAATCAAGTTGACCTTAACAGAAATTTTGAGCCCGGTTTTACGGGTATAACCGATAAAGATTCTGAAATCTACCCCGGCACTCATCCATATTCCGAGGAAGAAACGCAAATAATCAAAAACTTTATTGACGAAAATTCCGATGCTCAAGTAATTCTTGACTATCACAACATCTGGGGCGGATATCCTCTTTTTTACGTTTATGGTGAAAAAGACGTTACCCTTGCAAAAAGCGTATTTTCACATCTTACCGACAAATGGGTAAAAGAATTCCCGGAATTTCCAAAAAACAGAATTTTAGGTCTTGTAAAACCCAATGGAAACTGGGGTATGCTTGCCGATTATGTGCTTTCAAAAAACATGTGGATACTTACCATGGAAACACCTTGGTGTATGCCCGATATCGGCAAAGAACAATATGATAAGCCAACCATAAAATGCGCTCTTGAAGTATTAGTAAATACCATTTATGCTATAGCAACCAATTAAAAAAGTCCTGCTTTTGCAGGACTTTTTCTACTATAACGATCCCCGTTCTATAATTTTATGCGCAATATATCCGTTAAAAGGTCTTCCGTCAATTAAAAAGTTTGTTACGGCACGGGCAGTTTCAAAAACGTCATAGCCGACAGAATCAATTTTTATACCCAGCTCATCAAGAAGTTTAATGTTATCAAAGCCGATAACTCCTGCACCAAGATTTTTTGCACCTACGAACAACTTGACCGCATAGATATCGGTGGGGCAGATGAGTACGTTCTTTTTACCGGCCCTTATTTCATTAAGGGCACCGTAAGTATCGGTTATAACGTGTTCCGTGTACGTACACGCCCGTGAAAACGCACTTAATCTTTCGTTCTGCGCAAAAGTAGTGTTCTTTAACATATGGGGTTTAACGTATATAAGGCGATCATATCCCTTTGATACAACGTAATCAACAATTTCTTTCACCGCAAGAGTGTTATTTATACCGATATAGGGCGTATTTCTAAGTTTATTACCTATAGTAACAACGGGAATATTTAAAGAGTGCAAGTAATTTTCAAACTCTTCGCCCTGGTTTATGGGGCAGATAACTATGCCGTCAACCGCCATGTTTACAAGGTTTTCAATACACTCCATCTCACGTCGTGTCTGCTTATTGGTAAACATAATTACCGTTGAATAACCCTTACGCGCACAACATTCCTCAATATTTGTTACCATTTGGGAAAAATACTGATTATCAAGATCAAAAACCACTATACCGATAAGCATTGATTTTCCGTTTTTCATGGCACGGGCATGATAATTGGGACGATAGCCGTGTTCTTTAGCGACCTGAAGAATTTTTTTCTTGGTTTCTTCGCTTATACCTTTGCGATCATTAAGCGCTCTGTCAACAGTACCTTGAGAAACACCGCATATTTCAGCAAGTTTTGTTGTGGAAATTCCTTTTGACATACAAACTTCAATCCTTTAAAACTTTCTTTCAATACAACCAACGTGTAGGTACACGTTATTGTTCATCTGTAAGAAAATCTATTGCTTCCAAATATCCTTGAAAGCCGTGACCTGCTATAGTTTTCTTACAAGCGGCACGAATATATGAAACTTGCCTGAAATCTTCCCGTTTTGAAACATCAGAGATATGTACTTCAACTATTGGAAGTGCCACCGCCTTTGCCGCATCTAAAATTGCTACACTTGTGTGGGTATAGGCAGCAGGATTTATAACTATGCCATCAAAAACGCCTAACGCATTCTGAATTTCATCAACAAGCACGCCCTCATAGTTTGTTTGTTTAACTTCAACATAAATATTTTTCTTTTGGCAATGATCTTCAATCATCTTTTTAAGATCAGCATAGGTATTGTTGCCGTAAATACCCGGCTCGCGCGTACCTAACAAATTAAGATTGGGTCCGTTTAAAACTAAAATTTTCATACTTCCTCCAAAAGATCAAGAATGGCTATTGCTGCCGCCCCGATTACCGGCGGAACGGCACGCTGAACTATACAAGGATCATGTCTGCCTTTAACGGAAAATACAGTGTTTTCGCCCGTTTTCAAGTCAACCGATTTTTGTTCCTTATAAATTGACGGTGTAGGTTTAAACGCAACTGTAAATATAAGGGGCATTCCTGATGACATTCCGCCTAAAACTCCGCCTGCATTGTTTGAAAAAGTCTTTACTCCATTTTCAAAATAATAGCCATCATTATTTTCACTGCCATACATATAGGCAGAGATGAAACCTGCGCCAAAATCAATTCCCTTAACCGCAGGGATACCAAATACGCAAGATGCAATGTGCCCATCAAGCCCATCAAAGATAGCATCACCTACACCAACGGGAAGTCCCGTGATCTTACATTCAACAATTCCGCCAACAGAGTCACCCTCTTTTTTGGCTTTTAAAATTTCATTTTTCATTGCTTGGCCTTTTTCATCATTTATAACGGGAAAAGGCTTTTTGTATATTCCATCGAAATTTTGCGATAACTCGTCAAAACTATCGTCACAACAACCATGAACAGCAAGAACGTGAGCATCAATATTTATGCCTTTTTCTTCTAAAATCTGCAAGGCAATTCCGCCCATAATGCACATTGGAGCAGTAAGTCGACCTGAATATTTGCCACCGCCTGCAGGAATTCTGCCGTATTTTACATATGCAGGATAGTCAGCATGGCCGGGACGGGGAACAGTTTTTTCATAATCTTGTGATCGAGTATTGGTGTTATAGATAACCGCCTCAAATTTTTCACCGTTTGTTTCGCCGTGTACGTCCACGCCCGAAAGAATCTCAACTTTGTCAGCCTCTTTTCTTGGCGTTGAAAATTCATTTTTACCCGGCGCACGAAGATCTAAAAACTGTTGCAACTTTAAAAGGTCTATTTTAAAGCCTTTTTTAAGATTTTCAGCCTTTACACCGATACATTCACCGTGAGATTCGCCGAAAATCTCAATTTTTATGTTTTTACCAAAAACAGACATTGTTTACCTCTTTCTTAAAATATCGCCCTCAGACAATTCAAAAGGACAGTCAATAACTATGGTTTCCTGGGGATGAGGTGCTTTTTCAACTTTTTCTCCCTCACCGTTATACATGTTTTTAACCTCAAAAGAAAGACCGATATTGTTTGGCGAAATTACCTCAAAAACGTCGCCTTCTTTAAAATGATTGCGCTGTTCCAACGTAAGCCTGCCTTTTTCATAGGATTTAACAACACCTGCAAATACCTTGTCTTGCTTATATGCCATATCGTCATCAGGCATATATCTTTCAAGTTCGCCGAAATAGAATCCGCTTGAATAGGGACGGTGGCTTACACAATCAAGTTCCTTTGACAAAAGTTCAACGGGGGCAGTTTTATCTATTGCGTGACGATAAGCATTTACTACCGTTGCAACGTAATAGGGTGATTTCATTCTGCCTTCGATTTTAAAGGAAGTTACGCCTGCATCAACAAGTTCATCAATAAAATCGATGCACTTCATGTCCCTTGAAGATAAAAGCGTTGTGCCTTTTTCACCTTCTTCAACGGGGAAGAACTCATTTGGACGCGTCTGTTCAACAAGATGGTATCTCCAACGGCAAGGCTGAGTGCACTCACCGCGGTTACCGCTTCTGCCCGTTAAATATGTGCTTATAAAGCATCTTCCTGAATAGGACATGCACATTGCGCCGTGAACAAAGGCCTCGATTTCAAGATCTTCGGGAATTACGCGCGAAAAAGTTTTTATCTCTTCAAGTGTCATTTCTCTGGCAAGAACGATACGCTTTACACCTAAAGAATGATAAACCTTTGCGGCAAAAGAGTTTTGACAGTTTGCCTGAGTTGAAACGTGAATTTCAAGGTCGGGCACCGCCTGGCGAAGAACGCTTATAACGCCAAGATCGGAAACGATTACCGCATCAACGTTTATTTCCTTTAATTTTCTGCCATATTCAACAATATCTTTAAATTCAGGTTCTTTAGCAAAGGAATTTACCGTTACATAAAGTTTTTTGTTTAATGAATGGGCAAATTCTACCGCTTCGGAAATTTTTTCTAAAGTAAAGCCCGTAACAGATGAGCGAAGTTGCATAAAAGGTCCACCGATATATGCCGCATCGGCACCGAACTTAAATGCAGTTTTCAAACATTCCATATCGCCTGCTGGGGCGAGAAGTTCAAGTTTTTTCATAAAACTCTCCTAAATAAGATTTTTAAAATATAAGCCGTTTGTTCGTGAAAAATCGGGTGTTTCGTGATTTTTATACATATTATATATCTTGTTTACCTCAAAGGCGCTTTCAAGATTAAAATATAAAACGTGGAAATCTGCCTGAATATCCTTATCACCAACGTATAATGGCAAAGAGTTTAACAGTGTTACATACTTTTTGTTGTTACACAAAAGAGTAAACTCAATATTTTTTCTATCGATAAGTGTATTTTTACCGCTACAGTTTTTACAATCGTTTACGGGGCAGGCACGCATACGCATAAGTGGCAAATATCCATAACCGATAATTCCTACAGGAATGGAATTTGAAAGTTTTTCAATATTTTTCTTGCTTAATTCAAAGGATGCAATGTAGGCGCGCACAGCCATTTCATTTAAAGAAATTACGCTTTCAGAGTTTAAAACGTTCATTCCCCAGCCCGCAATGGGAATAAGGTCAAGTTTTTTAGCCATATTCACCGCGCCGATATTATTGCAAAAAGCGTATTTTACTCCGTTTGCCTTTATCTTGGCTTCGTCAAAGGGAAAGATAAGGGACGGTATTTCGCCGATAACATTTGAAAACCGTGAAACACGCTCATCAATTTTATCTATTGGCACAATTAC
>JAZULU010000273.1:0-4452 GCA_045603265.1 Clostridia bacterium | reverse complement strand
TATACCTAAACTTAACTTTTCAGCAGACCATCATTGCTGGCTTAAACAGTATAGAAGAATGGTATCAAGTGATATTTACCGTCAGGTTTGCGTTGACCTTATAAACGAAGTATGTGAAATATTTGAAAAACCCGAAATCTTCCATTTAGGTATGGACGAAGAACATTCCTTTGACTGCTTACAATGGCGCGATATCGCTGTTATGCGCGGACCTAAACTTATGTTCGAAGATTTTGGCATTATGTTTGATGCAGTTCGCAAAAACGGTGCAAGACCTTGGATCTGGGCAGACTATTATTGGAATCACCCTGATGATTTTATGGAAAATGTGCCTAAAGACATTATTCTTTCCAACTGGTTCTACAGTCGCTTTAAGGATTATCCTTCAACAAATTGGGTCAGCCGTGTTGTAAAATGCTTTGAAGATTTTGATAAAGCAGGCTTTGATCAGATTCCTACCTGCTCAACCTGCGAAAACAGTGCTAACCCCGGCGAAACGCTTTTGTACTGCCCTACAGTTATTAGTGATGAACATCTTTTAGGTTATTGCAATGCCCCATGGATCCGCCTTTATCCCGAAAATGAGCATCGCTTGATGGATTCGGTTGAAAGACTGTGGTATGCAAGAAAGAAAATCTGTCCTGAAACTTTAAAATAAGAGGAGACAAACACTATGAATAAGAAATGGATTTATTTTATACAGTTAAGCAATCATATGTGGGATGACGGCAACGGCAAACCCCGTTATTGGTATACCGAATTTGATGAAGATATCTACACTCCCTCTAATAACGTTAATTACGAAGTATGGGACAGAATTATTAAGCGCGCCTCTGAGTGCGGTTACAACACCCTTTTAATTGATCTTGGCGATGCTATTAAATATAAATCACACCCCGAAATTGCCGCTGATGATGCTTTGGAAGTTGAAGAAGTTAAGGAATTACTTAACAAAGCGCGTGCATTGGGCTTTGACCTTATACCTAAACTTAACTTTTCAACAGATCATCATTGCTGGTTAAAAAAATACAGAAGAATGGTATCTTCTGATATTTACCGTGAAGTTTGCGTTGACCTTATAAATGAAGTTTGCGAAATATTTGAAAAACCAGAAATCTTCCATTTAGGTATGGACGAAGAACATTCTTTTGACTGCATCCAATGGAGAGAAATTGCTATTATGCGTTCGCCTAAACTCATGTTTGAAGATTTTGGCATTATGTTTGATGCAGTTCGCAAAAACGGTGCAAGGCCTTGGGTTTGGGGTGATTATTATTGGAATCATCCTAACGAATTTATGGAATATATGCCCAAAGACGTAATTCTTTCAAACTGGTTCTACGGCAGATTCAGAGATTATCCTGCAACGGACTGGCATAGCCGTGTTATAGGTGCTTTTGAAGTTTTCGATAAAGCCGGTTTTGATCAGATAGCAACCTGTTCAACCTGTGCTTCCCCAAGAAATCCCATTGAAACACTTATACATACGCCAAAGGTAATTTCAGATGAGCATTTCCTTGGTTACTGTATGGCTCCTTGGATAAGAGTTACAGAAGAAAACGAGCATCTTTTAATGGATTCGGTTGAAAGCCTTTGGTATGCAAGAAAACTTGTTTGTCCCGAAACACTTAAATAATTTCAAAAGCACCGTTAACGGTGCTTTTTTTATGCAAAAAACGGACTTGCAAAATATATAACTTTGTTTTATAATGAATTTATAAGTTTTTTATAAGGATGAAAGAATATGTTAAACATTCCCTTTATAAACAGTTTAAACTTTTCAAATTTAGAAAATGACAAGGCACCCTTTAACGTATGCTGGCTTGCCGCCCAATATTTCCGAAACAGTGATACGCTCACCTATCGCTTTCATAAGCATAATTTCTTTGAGATCCACTTTGCCATAAAGGGTTACGTTACTTACGGCTTTAATGATGAAACGTTGACGGTGCACGAAAATGAATTTATTATTATTCCGCCTACAAGTGAACACAAGGTGTTAAAGCACAGCGTTGATTTTGAAAAACTTACCCTTGCGGTAGATTGCAGGGATAAGGATATTTATAAAGTTCTTTCTTCTTTAGGCAACACCGTCAAGCCAATGCTTGAAAACGCGCAAAGCACATTGGAATCTGTTCTTTCTTTCGGCTATAAAAAAACGAATTTTTGCACAGAAACGATCTATTATTTGTTATGCGCTCTTGTGTTTGAACTTCTTGAGTGTGCAAAGCCGCCAAAGCAGCGGGTTGAAATTTACGATAGCCGTGTTGCACAGGCAAAAAAATTCATTGACGATAACTTTGACGTGTTATTTACCTGCGAAGAAGTTTCCAATTACTGCCACATAAGCGTAAAACAACTTGGCCGACTTTTTAAAAAATATGAAAATATAGGTCTTCTTGATTATATACATAATCAAAAAATCGCTGTATCAAAAAAGCTTTTAAAAGATAAAAAACTTTCAATTAAAGAAATATCTCAAAAGTTAGGTTTTACTGACAGCAATTATTTTTCAAAGTTCTTCTTGCGTCAAACGGGTATGACTCCAAATAAATTCCGCGAAGATCAATGAAAATTTAGGACATTTTAACAGTAAATTTCGGACATTACATTGCACCTCTTGTTTTATTAAGTTATACTTAAAAACAGAGGTGTTTTTTTATGAAATTTTTAGTTATGACTGATATTGAAGGCGTTACCGGCGTTACCACATTCCCGCAAGCAGAAAACTCTGTTTTTGGCAGAGAAATGCTTATGAACGATCTTAATGCCGTTTTAAAAGGAATAAAAAATGCAGAAGCAGATGCAATCATCTATGATATGCACACTGACGGCAGAAATATTGATATTTCCCAGATCGACGTTCCCGTTGTTATGGGCAAACCCATTTTAAAAGATCTATGGCGCGGTGTTGGAAACAAAGATATTGACGGACTTTTTCTTGTAGGCTTACACACCATGCAACATACCGGTGCTTTACTTCAGCACAGTTATCTTCGTGAGTATGATGCCATTTATCTTAACGGTATGCTTGTTGGTGAGATCGGTATGGAAGCCGCCCTTGCAGGAGAGCAAGGTATCCCCTTAAAACTTGTAACCGGTGATAATTGTGGCTGTGAAGAAGGGCAAAAACTAATTCCCGATCTTGTAACATGCCCCGTTAAAACTTCTCTTACAGCAGATACGGCTATCTGCTTAAGCCCCTCCGTTACTTCTGAAAAAATTACAAAGTGTGCAGAAGAAGCGGTTAGAAAGAATATAAAGCCTTTTAAACTTGAGCCACCTTATGAGATAAAAATTCAGTTTTCATCATGCCCCTATTTAGAAACTATGCGCACTATTCATCCTGAAATTTTTGAAAACGAAAATACTGTTGTTATGCGCGGTGATAATCTTTTATCCACATGGAGTCAGTATCTCCTTTATGAGAAAGAGATGGTAGCAAAATGTCAGTAATCTTAGGAGTTAATCATCAGTTTTTGTATCCCAATGCTATCACCGATTCAAAAGCGCATACAGAAACTTTAAAAAAATTATCTGAAAACAAAAACGTTTCCGCCCTTGACTGCTGGATATGGCGCGAAAAAGAAAAGGAAGAAGCAAAAATCCTTTTAGATAGCGGTAAAATAATAAATTATAATATTGGTGACAGATTCGGTGAAGAAATTGCACTTCCTGCATCAAAAGATAAAAAAGAGCAGGATCGTGCATACGATCTTATGATGCGTGAAATTTCTTATGCCCTGAAAGTAAATTCAAAAAAAATTATTTTTGGAAGCGGGCCTGATGATCCAAGCGACCGTCAAAGTGCAATAAACCGATTTAAAGAACTTATTCTTCGCGTTTCAAAAAATTTACCAAAGGACGTTGAACTTTCCTTTGAGCCTACAGATCGCGATATTGATAAATTTTTTTTGTTTGGACCTTTAGATGAAACGATTGTTTTTATAAATGATTTAAAAAACAACAACGTAAACATAGGCTTACTTCTTGATATGTGCCACGTTCCATTAATGTACGAAACACTTGATTCCGCTTTAGAAAAGGGGAAAGAAATTCTAAATCATGTACATCTTGGCAACTGTTTACTAAAGGATAAACAAAGTCCGTTCTACGGGGACAAGCACATTCCCTGGAGTTATCCCTTATCGGAATATACGGAAAAAGATGCTGTAAACTTCATTAAATCACTAAAAGACATAAACTATCTAAAAGACGGTTCAACTATTTCTTTTGAAATGCGCCCATACAATAATTTAAGTGCCGAAGAAAGTTTAAACAAATTTGTTGAAGTATTTAAAAGTGCTATACCATAACGCCCAATAGGACTGCTTTTGCGCATAAAACGACTCTTGTCGCTTGAAATACGCCCGGTATTCCTTCGCTTCGCGAGCCGTTTTCTATCACAAAATCAGTTCCTTTGGGTTCGCAGAAGTTTAAAATAGCAATTTT
>JAZULU010000272.1:0-5562 GCA_045603265.1 Clostridia bacterium | reverse complement strand
CCACGAACACGGAAGTATGATAACTCGGTGCACCTTTATTGATGTTGACGTTGTTTATTGCCTTACTCGCGCTATGCGCCAAAGTCCTCACAGATTTTTTGAAGCTAAAGAAGCTTTGGAAGAATATGCGGAAAAATATCTGACTCTTTTATATTCACTTGATTATAAAACCGATGATTCCTTTAATGATCTTCACATGCTTTTTGGCGCAGTTTGCTGCATCTGTGAACTTCAATCAGCCCTCCCCGGAAAAATTATAACAACAAAACCTTTAAAACTTGTTCTTGACAGAAGACCGTTCATATAAGGAGTTTTTATGGAAACAAGAAACATTGACGATTTAATAAAAATTATTAGAAATTCAGTTGAAGAACACAAACTTGATACGGGAAAATATTCGCGCTGGATTTTTGGCGAAAACAGAGATCTCGGTGTAAACGAATATGGGTGTGCCGATGCGGCAAATATTTTATACAGTATTGGCGAATTTCCCAAAAATTCAAGCGAGCGTGCTTCTTTTATCAAAACACTTCAAGATATGCAAGATCCTGAAACGGGTTTGTTTTCAGAAAAAACTCATCATATATTTCACACTACAGCACATTGTTCTGCCGCCCTTGAACTTTTTGATGCAAAACCACTTTATAAATGTAAGGCTTTGGAAAAATATTTAACAAAAGAGGGCTTATATAATCTTTTAGAAAACGAAATTGATTGGACAAACCCTTGGGACGGCTCCCATGTAGGTGCAGGAATTCTTCCATCTCTTGTAAATACAGATATGGCAACTTTACAATGGAAAGACTGGTATTTTCAATGGTTATGGGAGCATACAGACCCTGAAACCGGTTTTATCTGCCATAAAAAATGTGATGCGCCTTTATATTCATACATGGCAGGCGGTTTTCATTACATGTTCAATATTGAAAGCGAACATCGCCCCTTAAGATTTCCCGAAAAAGTAATTGATTCGTGCCTTGAACTTATGCAAATGGGCGATTCAACACCAAAAAATGCAGGTATGAAATCTTTTATCGGCTTCATTGATATTGATGTTGTGTACTGTTTAACACGGGCAATGCGCCAGACTCCCCACAGATTTTACGAAGCAAAAGAAGAACTTGAAGATTATGCCGAAAAATACTTGAATATGTTTTATAATATTGATTATAAGACCGATAAATATTTTAACGATCTTCATTCTCTGTTTGGCGCTGTTTGTTGCCTTTGCGAACTTCAATCAGCACTCCCCGGCAAGATCATAACAGAAAAACCTTTAAAACTTGTTTTGGACAGACGTCCCTTTATATAGAAAAATGTGAAGGCTAAAAAGTCTTCACATTTTTTTATTAAAAGCAACAATCACAATCATTATTGTAAAAAATTACTTCTGAGTTTTCTTTATAAACTTCTTTTTTCTTTTCCTCGTTTGGCGAGACAACTTCAACGTTTCCGTTTTTATAAGTATTTCTATATTCCCTTGGTTGCATACCGGTTTGGGATAAAAATGCGCGGTTAAAGGATCTTATAGTATTATACCCTACTTTCGTACCTATTTGAGTAATTGAATCATCGGTTTTTATAAGACACTCTTTCGCATCGTTTATGCGCAACATGTTTATATAATCGTTAAAACCGATTTTTATTTTCTCGCTGAAAAGGCGTGATATGTAATATTTGCTTGCATGAAGCTCTTGTGCCATTGTATCAAGACTTATTGAATCTTTATAATTTTCAACACAATATGTCAGAATTGATGAAAGCATATCCGTGTTACTGTTTACTACCGAATTAAGTTCAAAACAAGGAAGAATTTCGCCAAGAAATACGTTAAAATATCCTTTGCACTTTTCAATTTTAAAAATAGAATCACTTGAAAAAGCCCTATATGCATTTTCAAGAATATTTTCAATACTTGAAGGCAAATTTTCTTTGCGTATAACGGGACAAACCGGATCGTTTTTCATAAAATAATTTTCAAAATCAGGAAAAACATCAGGTGAGAAAATCAAAAGAAAACTTTTTTCCTTAGCATAGGTGTTATAATAATGCACTTTATTGGGGAAAGCAATAAACAGATCCCCTGCATTAAGAATATATTCTTTTGAGTCAAGATATGCCTTCGTCTGTCCCTCAAGCATATAAACGACTTCTATCTCTTTATGAAGATGTGCTGCAAATCCCAAAGCATCTCTTTTTGCAATAGTACATGCCTTATTTCTATTTTCATAATAAATAATTCCCATAACATCACCTTTGATCAAATACTGCAAAAAATGTCTTTAAAATATCAATATTCGTCTTGAATTATACCACTTTTTGTCTTATACTACAAGTAGAAATTTAACGGAGGTATAAAAAAATGTTGATTGGACTTCAATTATATTCAGTTCGTGATGCACTGAGCAATGATTTTGAAGGTACTCTTAAGGCAGTTAGCGCTATGGGCTATGATGGTGTTGAGTTTGCAGGTATTTGCGGAAAAAGTGCCGAAGAAGTTAAAAATCTTTGTGCAAAATACAACCTTATCCCCATTTCAGCACACGTTTCTTTAAAAGAAATGCTTGAAATTCCCGAAACCTTTGAAACTTATAAAAACATCGGTTGCAAGTATATCGTTGTTCCCTATCTTCCCGAAGAAGACAGACCTAAGGGGGATAATTGCGGCGATCTTATTGAAAAAGTTTCCGCACTTTGCAAAAAAGCAAAAGACGCAGGACTTACCATGCTTTACCATAATCATGATTTTGAGTTTGTTAAACTTTCTGACGGAACATATTTTCTTGATAAACTGTATGAGGAAATTCCGGCAGATCTTCTCGAAACGGAAATTGACACTTGTTGGGTAAACGTTGCAGGTGAAAACCCCAGCGATTACGTTAGAAAGTATGCAGGTCGTGCTCACATCGTTCATCTTAAAGACTTTTTCAAAAAAGGACATAATGTTGAAGGTATGTACGAACTTATCGGCATAAAGCCCACAGAAGCCGCCGCAAGCGAAGAATCTTTCGGCTTCCGCCCCGTTGGCCACGGTATGCAAAACGTTCCTGAAATCATCAATGCTTCTATTGATGCAGGTGCAGATTGGCTTATCGTTGAGCAGGATAGACCTACTCCCGGCAAAGATCCCATGGACGAAGTTACTTTAAGTCGCGAATATCTTAAATCTATAGGTTATTAAATTACAGCATAAGCTGTTAAGGAGGAAAATAAAATGGCAGATAATGTTTTAGATGATTTCAAAAAAGGTGTCATCACAGAAGAGAAAATTGACACAAGCAGAAAATTAAAGATCGGTATTATCGGTACCGGTTGGATTTCCGAGGCACACATTGCAAACTATTTAAAAATGCCTGACTGTGAAATCGTTGCTGCAGCTGATCTTATCCCCGGTAAGGCTGAAAAACTTTTAAAGGGCAAGTTTGGCTTAGAAAATGTTCGCTACTATGCCAATGACAAAGAAATGATCGATAACGAGCCTGATCTTGATGCAGTAAGCATTTGTACTTACAACCGTCAGCACGCAGGCCCTGCAATCTATGCCCTTAAACACGGTGTAAACGTTCTTCTTGAAAAACCCATGTGCGTTACTCTTGAAGAAGCAGTCGAAATCTGCAAGGCTGAAAAAGAAAGCGGAAAGATTCTTTCAATCGGCTTCCAGCCCAGATTTGACGAGAACATGAAGATGGTTAAGCGTATTGTTGAATCAGGCGTTCTCGGTAAAGTTTACTACATTCAGACCGGTGGCGGAAGAAGACACGGCATTCCCACACCTTACGGCACAACCTTTATTGAAGAAGAAACCGCAGGTATCGGTGCGCTTGCTGATATCGGTTGCTATTCACTTGATATGGTTCTTAATGCAATCGGTTATCCCGATCCCCTTACCGTAACAGGTTATAAGAGTGCGTATTTCGGAACAAATCCCAAGTATATGCCTTGTGAAGACTATGCAAAGAAGTTCGGTGTTGATGACTTTGCTGCTGCATTTATCCGTCTTGAAGGCGATATTATTCTTGACTTCCGTATTGCATGGGCAATGCACATGGATACACCCGGCGATACCATTATTCTTGGTACTGAAGGCGGTTTAAGAATTCCTTCAACCGAATGTTGGAACGGCTCAATCGGCGGACCTCTTACCATTTATCAGACAGTTGCCGGTGAAAAGGTTGAAACTAAGATTCCTATGAAGACCAATAAGAACGACAACTTCTATAACAAGATCCGTTCATTCCTTGATGCAATTAAGAATGACGGCACAGCACCTATCCCCTCCAGCCAGATCATCAAGAACCAGGCTATTATCGATGCTATCGTTAAGTCTGCTGAACTTGGCCGTGAAGTTGAGGTTACGATTCCCGAAATTTAATAGATTTTAAATTTTTAAAGAGATGTCAAAAGCGACATCTCTTTTTTCTTATTCTGCAAGAATTTGTCCTCACTTTGTATTTACTTCTTAATTATATAATGATATAATATAATAAACCAAGGAGGACATATTATGAAAAAAATTTTTATTCTGACACTAATTTTATGTTTGCTTTCAGGTTGTGCGCCAACAACTGACGCTTCATTAGAAAACACACCTGATTTATCAACGCCAAATACAACGACAGAAACAACAGATAGTACTTTTCCCGTTGAAACACCTGAAAATACAGATAATAAAACTGCTACTTCAACTCCCGAAACAACACCAAAGGCTACTGAAACGCCCTTTGACAAAAACAATTATAAAATGCTTTACGTTATCGGTTCTGATGTAAACGTAAGAAACAAGCCGTCAACAAGCGGTGAATTGTTATTTCAGATGAAATTAAATCAGCAAGTTAAAGTTTTTTATGAAAAAGACGGCTGGTATTACATCGAGTATAGCGAAAATAATTACGGATATATTTTCGGAAAATATATAAGCGAAACGCCATCATCTGTTGCAACACCCGTTCCTACAATGTCTCGCGATGAGGCTTTGAACTACAATTACAGACTAATTCCCACACACTTAATTAACGAAGATGCTACAACGACCTATGAAATGATGGAATCTGAGAACGGTAAAATCCTAGTGTATGAAGCAAAAATCGCGCAGATAACACAAAAAATCAAGGATAAAGATGCAAATATCGGCGCAATGGTTGATTCATTGATGGCTAAATGGATAAGTTTTATTCCAAACACCCAAAGAACGTATATGAGTTTAATTGAAGAATTCCAGCCTTTTCAAGGAACTTTATTTCGAGTAACAAAAATTAGTGTTGAAGCAACTGAATATAAGGAATTACTTGATTATCTTGAAAACGTATATCTTATGATGATAGGCTATGAAGAATATAAGGACCTTGATGCAGAAAAAGCAAAAGGCTCAACAGAAGAGTATGAAAAAGACGGTTGGTATTACATCGAGTATAGTGAAAATAATTACGGATATATTTTTGGAAAATATATAAGTGAAACTCCTTCATCTGTTGCAACACCCGTCCCTACAATGTCTCGCGATGAGGCTTTGAACTACAATTACAGACTAATTCCCACACACTTAATTAACGAAGATGCTACAAC
>JAZULU010000271.1:0-15241 GCA_045603265.1 Clostridia bacterium | reverse complement strand
ATTTTCGGTCAACTCTTTAACGTATGCGCAGAAATCGCAGATACTTTTGGCAACGATATATGATAAAAAGCCATAATATTCTGCTTCCGTATCGGGAAGATCGTTTTCTTTTATATATTCTTTAAATCTTTCCCTTGAACGCTTGCCTATTGAGCCTTTTAAATCAAAGGAAATCCATTCTTCCGTATTACCGCCTGCAAGCTGATACCCTATAATATGATTTTTGTAGGGCATTTTTTCAACGTGCTCAATAAATTCCTTAAGAAATGCCTTTGTCTGCTCTGCCCATTTTTTTGACGAAAAACAAGCGCGCTTTTCATTATTAAAACCTTCATCATTTAACTCATCGGGGTTTTCTTCATCCCACCAAAGCGGCAAAGTCATATTTACGCGGGGGAAAATATAAGCATCCGGGCACGCATCTAAAATCTTTTTTACGTCTTCATCAAAATACGAAAAATCACTTTCGCCTTTTTTATCAAAGATTCCAGGACCAAAGGGTGGGATTCCCGTTGCAGCATTTATTCCCCTGCCTGCAAAAAATACGGGCATCGAAAAAAGTTTATATCCTGCATTAAAAAAATCCTTATAACAATTTCTGTGAGTATAATAAGTTATATATGCCGCGCCTTCAACGGGTTTTTGGTTGACAAAAAGCGTGGGTACGCCATTATACATACTCACGCTTGAAAAAACGTTATTTCCCATAAATCCGACCTCCGATCTTATGTATAAAAGAATTATATCAAAGCAAAAATCGGATGTCAATAAATTATTAATTTAGTTATTTGAAGTTTTCATCATATGCTTTACGCACAGCCTTTGAAAGTTGATCGGAACAACTTGTGTTTTTCCAACCGCAAGTAATTCCCTTAACTCTCTCCTCTATTTCGGAAACGGTAAGACCTTCAACAAGTGCTGAAATGGCTTTAAGATTTCCGTTGCAACCGCCCGTAAACTGAACGTTTGTAATTACGTCGCCCTCAATATCGAAAGTAATATTGCTTGAGCAAGTGCCGTTTGTTTTATAACTGTATTTCATAAAAACACCTCATTAAAGTAACGTTATGCCGTTTTCGCGGCAGATTTTTTTAGTATCCTTATCCCAAACAGAAACCTGAACCTGCCCGATATGTGCTTTTTGAAGAATAAGCATACAAAGTCTTGACTGACCGATACCGCCACCAATAGTAAGAGGAAGTTCGCCCTTTAAAAGCATTTTGTGGAACGGCATTACTCTGCGGTAATTGCAATCTTTTTTCTGCAACTGTTCGTCAAGAGATTTTTCGTCAACGCGGATTCCCATTGAAGAAATTTCCAACGCGCAATCCATAACTTCATCCCAGAAAAGAATATCTCCGTTTAACTTCCAGTCGTCATAGTCAGGTGCTCTGCCATCGTGAGGTTTACCTGATTTAAGTTTATCACCGATCCGCATTAAAAATACAGTGCCATACTCTTTCGTTATGGCATTTTCTCTTTCTTTTCCCGTCATATCGGGATAGAGATCTTCAAGTTCCTGAGTAGTAATAAACTTAACTTCCCTTTTAAGATCGACGTCAACTGTGGGGAATTCTGCTTTTATCATGTCTGCCGTATCGCAGATTGCATCAACGATATCCTGAACAGTCTGCTTTAAATATTCTTCAGTTCTATCCTCTCTTGTTATAACCTTTTCCCAATCCCATTGATCAACGTAAATAGAATGAAAGTTATCAAGATCTTCATCTCTGCGGATAGCATTCATATCCGTATAAAGACCGCAGCCTGCAGAAAATTTATACTCATAAAGTGCCATACGTTTCCATTTTGCAAGAGAGTGAACTATCTGCACCTTGTCACCTGTTGCCTTAACATCAAACTGAACTGCACGCTCAACGCCGTTAAGATCATCATTAAGACCTGTTTCAGGCTGAACAAACAAAGGCGCAGTAACACGCTTTAAATTAAGTTTTTTACACAACTTCTGCTGAAAGAACTGCCTTAAAATTCCGATAGCAAGTTGAGTCTGATAAATATCAAGTTTTTCAACATATTTTTTAGGTAAAATTACACGGTTCATCGAAAAATACCTCAATTAAATTTTTCATTTAAAAAGTATATCATTTAACAGAAAAAAAGTCAATTACACTTTAAAATTATTTCAGTTGTTTTTACTTGTTTTATAATGAAATTTATTATATAATATACAAAATAATATAAAGGAGTCTTTATTTATGGAATTCAGTTTGAATCATCCCGTGCTGTATGTACTTGCCGCAGTGATAATTGCAGCCGTACTTGCGCAATCCGCTTTCTTTCTTATAAAAGCATGGAAGCGCGGAAAAGAATTAGGTATGGAAAAATCAAAACTCAGAAGTATTGCTGTTACCGCCGCAATTTTTACCATTGCGCCTGCAATATCAATAATCATCTGCGTTTTTGCTCTTGCAAAATCTTTAGGCGTTCCTCTGCCTTGGTTGAGATTAAGCGTTGTAGGCTCTATGTCATACGAAACCATCGCCCAGGAAAATGCAATTAACGCCATTGAAGAAGTGAACGGAATTGAACTTCAGGGCATCGAAACTGCATCACAGTACGCTACCGTTACTCTTGTTATGACAATAAGCATCTTAGTTGGCATATGGCTTGTTCCCGTTCTTGCAAAAAGATTGCAAAAGGGTATGCTGAATCTTGAAAAGCGCGATAAAAAATGGTCTGAAATTTTCCAGAACGCCATTTTCCTTGGTATGATCGCCGCATTCGTAGGATTCATCTTCTGCGATTTCTCTTCAGTTTTCTCGGGAGAAACAAAAGGACTTATTCCCGTACTCATTATGATAGTTTCCGCACTTGTTATGGCTGTTTCGGGAATTTTAGTTAAAAAATTCAAAAATGCACATTGGATATCAGATTACGCTTTACCTGCAAGCCTCGTGCTTGGCATGGCAAGTGCAATTCCGATAACTGCATGGCTTGGTTAAGGAGGTTAAACGAACATGAACTATATGGATAAAGTACATCGCTGGGGTACTATCTGGAACTTAAGTATTATGGTGCTTTTTATCTTATTCCCCGTGCTTGTTATGATTCTTTTCGGCGCTGTTCCCGATTTCAAGGCACTTTTAATGGGTTTAATTGCAACGGCACCTATGTATTGGGCAGTAGGCGTAATTGAAACAATTACATATATTCCCATGCTTGGTGCAGGTGGCTCATATCTTTCCTTTGTAACGGGAAACATTTCAAATTTAAAACTTCCCTGCGCACTTAACGCACTTGATCAGGCAGGTGTTAAGGCAAATTCCGAAGAAGGCGAAGTTGTTTCTACTATCGCCATTGCCATTTCAAGTATCGTTACGACAGTTATTATCATTTTAGGCGTAATCCTTATCGTTCCCCTTACACCTATATTAAACGCGCCCGTGCTCACACCTGCTTTTGATCAGATGATCCCTGCTCTTTTCGGCGGACTCGGCGTAGTTTTCATTTCAAAAAATTGGAAGATATCCATTGCGCCTATCGTGCTTATGCTTATCTTGTTTATCGCAATTCCCGCTCTTAACGAAGGTACAGTAGGAATAATGGTTCCCGTAAGCGCATTATTCTCATTGGCAGTAAGCCGTTTCATGTATAAGAAAGGCTGGCTGTAATATGTGGGTATATATTATTCTCGGTATCGTTATTCTGTTTATCGCCGTCATTCTTATAAGAACTCTTACATTTAAGCCACTAAAGCAAAAAGATCCTGATAATGATACTATCGAATTTGATAAAGAAAAAGCAATATCTTCCCTTCAACAACTTATAAAGTGCAAAACGGTTTCTTACTACGATAAATCACTTGAAAACGATAATGAGTTTCAGAAACTTATTGATCTTATTCCGAAACTTTACCCCAACGTAACAAAAAACTGTACTTTTACACAGTTACCTGATCGCGCCTTATTATTCTTATGGAAAGGCAAAAAAAGCGATAATCCTGCCGTTATGATGGCACATTATGATGTTGTTCCCGTTGAAGAAGAAATGTGGGAAAAACCACCCTTTGAAGCCATTATCGAAGATGGTGTAATGTGGGGACGCGGCACTTTAGATACAAAAGTAACCTTTAACGCTATTCTTTCTGCCGCAAATGAACTTATAGAAAAAAACTTCGTTCCCGAAAACGATATATACTTTGCTTTTTCAGGTGGCGAAGAAGTCAATGGAAAAGGCGCGGAAAATATTGTTCAGTGGTTTAAAACAAACAATATTACCCCCTATCTTGTTGTTGACGAAGGCGGCGGAGTTGTTGAAAACGTTTTCCCCGGTGTTAAAAAACCTTGCGGACTTATCGGTATTGCCGAAAAGGGCATGATGAATCTTACATTTAAAACAAATTCCTCAGGGGGTCACGCTTCTGCACCTAAACCGCACACACCTATCGGTGTTCTTTCTAAAGCATGTAAAAAAGTTGAAGACAAACCATTTCCCATGCATCTTACGATTCCCGCAAAGGAAATGTTTAACGTTTTAGGAAGACATTCCACTTTCCTTTTTAAAATGATTTTTGCAAATATGTGGCTTTTTAAAGGTGTTCTCGATCTAATTGCAAAGACAAGCGGCGGCGAGATGAACGCATTATTAAGAACAACAGTTGCCTTCACCCAGGCACAAGGAAGCAGTGCTCCTAACGTTATTCCGCCAAACGCTTCACTTGTTGCAAACATGCGCCTTAATCCCGAAGATTCAGTTGAAAGCGCATTAAACCGCATAAAGAAAACAGTAAACGATGAAAACATTGAACTTATAGTTGGAAGTCATATGGAGCCAAGCCCCATTTCCGAAGTTTACTGCCCACAGTGGGATAAAGTTGCAAATGCAGTTGCAAGTACATGGCGCGGTTGTATCGTTGCACCCTATCTTATGGTTCAATGTTCTGATTCAAGGCATTACAAGGATATTTCAAATCATGTATATAAATTTTCTGCCATGGATCTTACAAAAGAAGAACGCGCAAGCATTCACGGCAACAACGAAAAGATTCGACTTGAAGCACTTTGCCGCGCAGTTGAATTTTATATAAGACTTCTTAAATCATGTTAATAAAAAAATCGATTATGCTAAATAAAGAAATCCGAAGCGTTTGCTTCGGATTTCTTGTTATTTTTCTTTATTACTTGCTTCGTTTAACTTGTGCTGACGACGATTCTTAACGTGATCAGGCATAGGTGCGATTTCGCCTGCTGCTGAAAGTGCCTGACGTGTAAGAAGCGGACCAATAAGTTCATAAATAAGAACTGCAAAAAGAGTTATGTTGCGGATAAGATTTCCTTGCTCTCCTAATGCCATGGCAGTGGTACACATTCCTAAAGCAACACCTGCCTGCGGAAGAAGTGTTATGCCAAGATACTTGCAAATTTCGGGTGAACATTTTGTTCCTTTTGCACTTATATATGCACCGAAATATTTTCCTAAAGATCTGAAAATTATATAAACGATACCGATAACAACTATTGCCCAATCTGCAAAAACGCTTAGTTCAAGTTCAGCACCGCTTATTACAAAAAATAGCGCAAATATAGGAGATGTCCATTTATCTGCCGCACCCATAAGATCGTGAGATAAAGGACAGATATTGCAGAAAATAGTGCCAAGCATCATACATGTGAGCAATGATGAAAACTGTACATGTACGGGACCGATATGGAAATCGAGCATGGCAAGTGATGCAGTTATAAGCACCATTCCGATGGTAAGATTAAGTCTGTTGGTGTTCGAGTTGAACAATTTTTCAAGTTGCGTAAGCACCCACCCCATTATTGCGCCAAGAAGAAGCGATAAAGTAATTTCAACAAGGGGATTTACAAGAATCGAAAATAGATCGATCTTGTTTAAAACAAGAGTTTTTGCAATACCGAATGATACGGCAAAGATCACAAGACCTACTGCATCATCAAGAGCAACGATGGGTAATAAAAGTTTTGTTAAAGGTCCTTTTGCTTTATACTGCCTTACAACCATAAGTGTTGCGGCAGGTGCCGTTGCAGTTGCGATAGCACCTAAAGTAATAAGTTGCGGTACCGTTAATTTATCGGGCATCAACAAATGCAAGCCAAAAAGTGCAAGATCAACAAAAAGTGTTGCAACAAGCGCTTGAACTATACCTATAACAAGCGCTTGCTTTCCCGTTTTCTTAAGATCATCAAGCCTAAACTCATTACCGATAGAAAAAGCGATAAAGCCTAATGCAACTTCAGAAACAAGTTTAAGGCTTTCAACAAACTCATGGGAATCAAAGCCAACACCGTGGATACCAAGTTTTCCTAAACAGTACGGTCCGACAAGGACACCTGCAATTAAATATGCCGTTACTGACGGTAATTTAAAGGGTTTAAAAAGCCTCGTCATTAAAAGGCCTGCAAGCAGTGCAATGGAAACAACCAAAAGAGTGCTCATAAAAAATTCTAACTTCCTTTTTTATCGTTGGTAAAAGGGTTCTTTGCTCTTATTGCCAGCGTTATTTTTTTCCGCAAAAAAAGCGGCAAAATACCGCTTTTTTCAACACCAACAAATTATAGCACTTATGCGTTTTTTTAGCAACTGTTTTTTAGAAACAAATTTTGCCGGGATTAAGAATATTTTTTTCATCAAAAACTCTCTTGATTCTCTGCATTATTGCAATATGATCTTCACCGTATTGCTTCTTAAGATACGTCTTCTTTGCATAGCCTATTCCGTGCTCGCCCGAAACAAGTCCGCCAAGTTCCTGAGCCTTATCATACATAAGATCAAAGCACTTTTGAAGCCTTGTTTCCCACTCAGCATCATCAAGTTCATCACGGCAGATGTAAACGTGAAGATTTCCATCGCCTGCATGCCCGAAACTGGGAATGCGTATATCAAGTTTTTTAGCAACTTCATGAGTGAATTTAATAAACTCATCAACCTTGTTGCCTGGAACAACTACGTCACATTCATCCATCTGTGTAGTAGATGCCTTAATGGCTTCAAGGAAAGCACCGCGAGCCGACCAAACCGATTTTTTACGTTCTTCCGTATCAACGATATAAGCATCAAGTGCACCCAACTCATTAAGACACAAATCTGCAACCGTTTTAAGATCAGCATTTACCTGTTCATCTGTGTTTCCGTCAAAAGTTAAAAGAATATAGGCATCGTTTTTACTATCGGGGAACTTTTTGCCAAGATAACTTTCCGAAAACAGAATAGTATCTCTTGACATATACTCAATAGCAGTAGGTATGACTTTTGAGCGGATTATGTGCGGTACTGCTTCAATGGCACTTTTCATATCCTTAAAGGGTACAAGCAAACTAATAGAAATTTTGGGCAGAGGAACAAGTTTTAAAATAGCCTCGGTGATAATACACAGAGTTCCTTCAGAGCCGATAACAAGGTCTTTAAGGCTATAGCCTGAACTGTTTTTAGCAACCTTGCCGCCTAAATTCATAATCTCCCCGTTAGGCATAACAACCGTCAACTGACGAACGTAATCACGAGTCACGCCATATTTAACAGCACGCATACCACCTGCGTTTGTGGAAATATTACCGCCAATGGTGGCTGACTTTTCACCGGGATCAGGTGGATAGAGGAAATCGTTTTCCTCACAAAATGCTGCAAGTTCCATTAGAAGAACGCCCGGCTGAACTGTTACGGTAAGTGTTTCCGTATCAAGTTCAAGAATTTTATTCATCTGTGTGGTTTCCAATAAAATTCCGCCTTCAATGGGAACAGCCGCACCAACAAGTCCCGTTCCGCTGCCGCGAACCGTTACGGGAATATTTCTTTCATAAGCGAGTTTCATAATAGATGAAACTTCTTCCGTTGAATGAACGCGAATAAGCACGTCGGGCATTCTTTCAACATCGCCAAGTTCATCATGAGAATAGTCCTGATTTATTTCATTTCCGACAAGTACGTTGCTTTCGCCCGAAATGTTTTTCAAAAGCAGAATGTCATTTTCGTTGATCTTATTATACATTTGTTGCCTCCTTGATAGACTCAATAAGCATTGGCACGATCTCATTCACGTCGCCAACAATGCCATAATGGGCAACGTCAAATATGCTTGCATTTTTATCGCTGTTTATTGCAACGATACAGTCTGACGATTTCATGCCTGCCGCAAACTGCACGGCACCTGAAATACCCAAACAGATAATAAATTTAGGCTTTACCGTTCTACCTGAAAGACCTATCTGGTGCTTTGCATCAAAAATATTTGCTTCAGCAAGAGGTCTGGTGCATGCAACTACACCACCGAGAAGTTCGGCAAGTTCATGTGCATATATGCGCATATTTTCACTTTGTGCACCACGACCTACCGCTACGATCACATCTGCTTCGGAGATATCAATATCTTTAGGCTTATCCATCGATGATAAAACGGTAATATCAGAATCCAATTTATCCTTTTCAATGGTCATTTTTATGATTTCACCGTTGATAACATCGCTGGGTTTTGGCTCATTAAACACTTTATAACGAACAGTGCAGAATTGCGGACGCGTATTTGTCGAAATGATCTGCGCCATAATATTTCCGCCAAAGGCAGGACGAATCTGCACAAGATCAGTATTTTCTTTCATTTCAAGAACGGTGCAGTCAGCCGTAAGACCTGCGCGACAACGTGCCGCAACACGGGGAGCAAGTTGACGTCCAAGATTTGTTGCACCGAGAAGCACACTTGACGGTTTTATTTTATCAATAAAATCACAAAAAACTGAAGTGTACGGTTCAATTCTGAAATCTTTAAGTTCCTCTTCATCATAAACGAACACTTTATCAACACCATAACGAAGAAGTTTATTTATGCTGTCCCCCATTTTATAACCGATAACAAGTGCATAAACGGGATGATTTGTAACCTTTTTTAGTTCGTTGGCTTTTCCTAAAAGTTCATAAGTAACGCGATGAATGTTTTCGCCTTCATGGTCAACATAGACGCATATTCCGTTCCACAAAGATTTATCAACGGATTTTGTTTCTTCTTCAACGTACTCAACAATACCTTCGCCTTTTTTAACGCAAAGTTTGCACATTTTACACGCCGCAGAAATTTCGATTTTACCGTTTTCGTAGGAGATTGCATTAAAGGGGCATACTTTTACAAGATTTTTTGCTTTTTCATTAGTAACAAGTTCATTTTTTATAACTAACTTTCCCATCATTGCACCTCCTTAAATAAGTTTTTTATTCTGTATAAGTTTAAATAATTTTTGGGCTTTTTCTTTTTGTGTGCCCTCAATCATTTCTTTATCAGTATTTTTTTCAGGTGGGAATATTCTTTCAACCTGAGTTGCCGAGCCTTTTAAACCGTAATTGTTTTCGTCCTTATCAGAAAAATCATCAAAACTCAAGAATTTAACCATATCATCGGTAACAGTCTGTTTGATCTTGTATGAGGGCAAACGAGGTGAATTTATATCCCCGTCAACAGAAATTATACAGGGCATTTTAACCTTACACTTAATTGTTTTATTATCAAGTGCGGCAGTAAGATA
Source organism: Clostridia bacterium (assembly GCA_045603265.1). Taxonomy (GTDB): domain Bacteria; phylum Bacillota; class Clostridia; order Christensenellales; family QALW01; genus UMGS1322. Next base: position 5,750 of record JAZULU010000271.1, on the reverse strand, counting down.
AATTTCGTTATCCTTAACTTCATCAACAGAAAGAACGTTTGAAACGTTGGCAAGTCCCAAATATTCCGCAACTTCCGCACCTACTTGGGCAGTATCGCCGTCAGTTGTCTGCTTTCCGCAGATTATAAGATCAAATTCCCCTGCTTTTTTTATTCCTTGGGAAAGAGTATATGCCGTTGCAAGAACGTCAGCACCTGCAAACTTTCTATCGGATAACACCGTGCCCGACTTTGCGCCCATTGAAATTGCTTCAACAATAACCGCTTTTGCCTGAGGCGGACCCATTGTAATAGTTTCAACTTCGCCACCGTATTTTTCGCACAAAGAAAGAGCCGTTTCAATGCCGTAAAGATCATAAGGATTCATCTTACTCTGAACACCATTTCTCTTTAAAACACCGGTAACGGGATCAACTTCAACGTTATTTGAGCCGGGAACTTGCTTAATGCAAACAAGAATTTTCATATAATCATTCCTTAAATAAAAAAATCTGTGTATTATATTTTAACACACAGATATTGTAAAAGTCAATATGGGAATTCTCTTTATTTCGTTTTAAACATACACTGTTTTGCCTTTATTCCCTCTTTTGCACCATCGACTTCAATCGTGCGCATTTCAAGTTTATTATCACGTTTTAAGGCTTCAATAACAACGTTCAATATAGAACTTACAGGATAAACATCAGCACCCGTAAACATTGGCTTTATTGTATCCCAAAGAGGATAATATGCACTTTCTTCCTTTAAAAGTTCATAGATGCGATTATAGTTTTCAGCAATAAAACTACCGTCAAGTTCGCGAACCTTGCAAGGGTTATTTTCAAAAGGAATAACTGTATAGTGATCCTTATAAATATATCCTGATGAGTTGGGTGGAAGCATATGTATCTGCCCTGCATCAGAAGGGAAAGCTTCAGGCGAAGAAGAAATATATACACCATGGGAAGTAAAACTTACAAAAAGTGCTTCGCTTATTTTTGCCCAGGCGATTCTGTCATCCTCGTCCCTATGAAGATTAAGACCGATTATTTCAGCAGGCATTTGGCAGAAAGCCTTTGCCATTGCAATATCGCTCGTGTTGCCTTCAAGAATATTTTTTAAAACAAGGTTACACATAACATCACTCATATGTGCACGTTTGCCGTCAGGAAGCAAGGGATACAGATCACTTTCAATATCAACACTTGAAAGCATCGTAAAACCTTCATTATAAAGATCTACCGCGACCTTATCACATAGATTTAAGGCTTTAAAGAATCCGCTACACCCTACTGCCCCATAAGCGGTTATAACTTCACCGTTTTTTGTACCTAAAAAAGGATGTGCCCATTCATCACCGCCTCCTGCATTGGAACGCGTATGAATTATACCGATGTTACCTTCTAAATCTTTTGCGAAAGTTTTTTCAAGCATCTCAATACTTCCCGTAAGTTTATGGGAAAGGATTTTATTATCTTTTATAGTTGCGATGCCTGCATAATAACCGCCTGCATAACCTTCTTGTTTCTTTATCATTTCAAACAAAATAGGTGATGCTTTTTTTGTGCCGATATAACCTGCAATATTACACATAAATTTCTCCTTAAGAAATAAATAAAATTACCGGGGTTAAAACGTCAGCACGAGTTTTAACCGTAAAAATATTATTGCCCTCTGTTACAAATTGAACTTCTTCTCTATTACCTTCGGGCGTAAGAATTTCGACCTTTTTAACCGGCTTGTTTACGTAAAGGCGGATTTCTTCAATAGGGTCAAAACTAATATTAAAAATTGAGGCAAAAAGCGTACCGTTTGGCATATCTGCCGTTTTAAAGTAAACTTCCTCATCATCAACGTAATACGCCTTTAAATTGTCCGTTTCCTTTAAGGCTTCAATAAGTTGAAGCTTTCTTGAATAGTTAAGGAATGAAAATGCCTCTAAAATATTAAATTGGGCAACGGGGGTGCCGCAGAAAACGAAAATTTTACCACCCAACGCATTTTCATACATCGTCATTGCAGGGAAAAGCATTGTTTTTTCACCGCCGCCAACTGCATTAAAAGCGTATGAATATGCTTTAACTTTATCTGATATGGGCTTTAACTCCTTATAATGCATCTGCATTTTCGTTGTTTTATTGTTCACAAGAAGCAATTCACCCGTAGGCGTTAACCCCTCCCATTCCCTTACCTCAACACCGATATACTGCAAAAAACCACGTTCAATGAGATTTTTAGCGGTATCTGACGCAAGAAACATATTGTCCTTGAAGGCTTCAAGAAGTTCATTATCTGTAAGTTTTTTATCATCATCGCCTTCTAAGCATAAAATTCCGCCCGTTTCATTGGAAAAATACATTGGCAAGCCCAAACGTTCAAATACGCAACCGCCCCAACCATTACCAATAAAAAAGTTTTTTTGTTTAAAATTGTATTCTGGCGTGTTGTTCACGTGAATCTTCAAACCATCAAATTTAAGTTCAGGCACGAGGGTTGCAAGTGTTTCATAAAAACCTGAATATTTTGCCAACACTTTTCTGTATGCCTTACCGCTTTCAGGCTCAAAGGCTGCCATGCGTGTTATCCAATGTTTTGCACCTTTTGCGCCTTCTAAAATCGTACCTGTAAAGTGGGTATGCAACTGCATTGCACTTGTGGAATATCTGTTTTGGGGGCAAGTATCGGTTTCAGCCAAAATAATATCTGCCTTTCCCTTTAATTTTGCAACTTGTTCAGCAGCCTGCAAAAATTTATCAGTTACTCGTTTATTGCCAAGAGCCGTATAATTGCCGTTATTTATTCTTACAATATTGGGGTTGCCCTTACCTTTTAATATTTCAGCAATTTCGTATGCAAATTCAGCATTACTGCCAACACAACAGAAGGATGCGGGCAAAGTTTCATCAACAGCATCAATGCCTTTACGCATATATTTTGCACATTCAAGTAAGGCTTCCTTTTGTGTTTCAACCATTATTTGGGTATATTCGCAAGTTTTTTCGTTATCGGTTGATACAATATGCCATAATTCTTCCCTTGAAAGATTGGTTTTGGCAAGTTCATTAAAGCGTTTCATATGTAAAGGACAAGCACACCCTTGGCCATCACGATACATAAGCCTAAAATCATCATCAACCATAATTGAGTGGGGTTTATAAGACGCAATGGTTTTAAAAGCATTGTAGATATATTCCCTAAAACCTTCATCATAAGGGCAAACACTTCTTACACTTTCGCCATTATTGAAATTAACGTAAGGCTGAAATGAAAACATTTTACCTAAAACCCAGCCGTGCCCTATTGTTGCCTGTACAAGAACACCGCTTGGCACCTTCATTTTATCAAGTTTATCTTTGAAAAGTTTATATTGCTCGCAAAAAATCTTCGCTTTATCAACGGGTGGATTATCTTCGGGCGTAAGAGTCATTGAAAAAAGCGGACAACTGCTTACACCATTTTCATACTGAAATTTTATATCCTCACAGATTTCGTCAATATAATCAACATTAAGAGGCATAATGCTATAATTATGTAATTTCATTTTTCCATCTCCCTTTTTTAGTATATTATATAAAACAAAAAAAGCCGTGTCAATCAAGTATTTATCGGAATATTGCAAAAAAAAGACTGCTTAAAGCAGTCTCTTTCTTAAATCTTCATCATTTTTCTTTGAGAGATATTTGGGTGCAACGTCAAATACTGTTTTACAGCCTGACATACCTTCATTTTTCATTCTTATAACTGCACGGGCATAGGCAACGATAACAGAAGAAGTAAATTCAGGGTTTGAATCAAGAGTGATCTTATATTCAACAACGTGCTTATTTTCTTTATTAAGTCCCGTATTGCCTGAACGGATAACGTTTCCGCCGTGAGGAATGCCTGCATGATCGCGCTTTAATTCTTCCATAGAAATAAAGTGAACAATAGTATCGTAATCGGCAAAATAGTTAGGCATTGTAATTATTTCTTTTTCGATTCTTTCAAGGTCTGCACCAACTTCTGCAACAACAAAACACTCTCTAATATGTTTTTCCCTTGTGGTAAGCGTGGGATTTTCACCCTTTCTTACTCTTTCAAGAGCGCTTTCAACGGGAATGGTATATTGGCGAGCATCTACTACACCATCAATTCTTCTTATAGCATCGGAATGGCCTTGTGAAACACCTTTGCCCCAGAAAGTATAAGTTTCGCCTTCAGGTAAAATGCACTCAGCATAAAGGCGATTTAAAGAAAACATACCCGGATCCCAACCGCAGGAGATCATTGCAACATTATTACCCATTTTTGCGGCATTATCAACGTTTTCAAAATGCTCAGGGATCTTTGCGTGAGTATCAAAACTGTCGATAACACAAAAGTTCTTTGCAAGTTCAGGTGTCTGAACGGGAAGATCTGTTGCACTTCCGCCGCAAAGAATAAGAACGTCAATATTATCCTTGTGTTCTAAAATATCATCAATTTTATAGGCAGGAACACCTGTTAACGTTTTAAGTTGTGAAGGCTCTCTGCGGGAAAAAACGCCGTAAAGAGTCATATCATCATTTTGGCCAATAGCGCACTCAACGCCTTTACCAAGGTTACCGTAGCCAACAATACCGATTCTTGTCATTTATGAAGCCTTCTTTCAAAAAAATTTACGTAAAATATTATACTTAAAAATCATTTATCAGTCAAAATATTTTTTATCTTTTGAATAGATTTTTGCTTGTCCCGTTTTAATATAATCACGAATCATAAACTGATCGGAAATATGATCAGGAACTATTAGTCCTGCATTGCCTGCCTGACTTTTTATGTGGAAATCACTTCCTGCCGTTTTTAACAGATTATTTTCTTCTGCCAATTTAAGAGCATCTTCAACTTTAGGATCAAAGGACGGATGAGGATTATATACTTCAATGCCATGAACATAGCGCATATCGGCAGGTGCATGACCTTGCTCACTTCTAAAAGGATGAGCTTGAATCATTAAAATATTCTTTTCATTGCAAAAATCAAAGACGGTTTTCTGACTTTCGTTGTACAAAGGATAACTATCAAGAAAATCTTCTTCCGATAAGCCATACAAAAGAAATTCGGGCAGGTTAGGCTCTTTCATAAGCCTAAGCTCACAACCAAAGAACACCTTAAAGCCGATTTTCTCACCTGCTTTTTTGGCGCGTTCAAAAACATCAACGTAAATTTTTGCCTGCTCTTTTAAATCATCACTTAGATTTCTCATATGACCAGGATAGCAATGGTTTGTAAGAACGCAAGCATCAATGCCTGCATCTTTAAGCATTTGAGGAAATTCTTCAGGTTGATGATGGGCACAAACGCTAACAGGTTTACAATGAGTATGCGTTTCTATTTTCACTTTTTCATTCCAACTTTCTTTATTAAGATAAGAATTATATGCAAAGCAATGCCTGCAATTATTGCAACAACAAGGTCAAAAACTACTGTTAAGATAAATGTGAGCACAAGTACAAGAATATCTGTGATTTGCTTGGTTTTGAAGATTTCAACAAACTTCTTCCATTCGCTCATGTTATATGCAACCATAAAAAGAATTGCCGCAATGGTAGGCATGGGAATAAGTGAAGCATAAGGCATTAAGAACAATAAAACAAGCAAAAGAATTATTGCATGCACCATGCCTGCTACGGGAGTTCTTCCGCCGTTTTTGGCATTTGCAGAAGTTCTTGCAATAGCGCCCGTTGCGGGGATTCCGCCAAAGAAAACAGATGCAATATTACCAAAGCCTTGGGCAACAAGTTCCATATT
>JAZULU010000270.1:0-5635 GCA_045603265.1 Clostridia bacterium | reverse complement strand
GCGATGTTGTTCATTAATACTATAAATGTGTCAATCAAGCATCTAATCACAGTCGAAGAATTAAAAAAGATGAACCTATCCTTTCCGAAAAGAAAGTGTAGGTTCGTTTTTTGTTTGTAAGCGAATACTATTGTAGTAACTAAGGGCATAGTTTGAGGGCCTTTTCTTTATAAAAATTTAAAAACAATTGGAAATTCTACTCATAATTTCTACAAAAAGTGTGATACTAACAAAGAACAAAAACAACAACTCGACCCAAGTCCTCTAACCCCTTATGTCCAACTGGGACAAACGAAAAAAGGGGTAAAATTGGCTTGGTCGAGATGTGATTTGAGCAAATCAACAAATCCAGAAAACTCGCATAAATACTGGGTTTTTGGCACATTTCAGAGTAGAGAAAAGGAGTAAATATATGAAGGCAACAGGAATAGTTCGTAGAATAGACGACCTTGGTCGTGTGGTTATACCGAAAGAGATTAGAAGAACAATGAGAATCCGTGAAGGAGACCCGTCAAAAATGCTTACTCTTTCTGATATTTACATTGCACTACATAATATTGTTGATAGATTTAAAAAATCGCAGTGAAAAATCACTGCGTTTTTTTATACATATTTAAGAATTTCTTCCGGTTTATCAACAAAGATCGTTGCGCCTTGTTCGGTTAAATAATCTATATCCCTAAAACCCCAGGTTACGGTTATACATTTGATGCCTGCGTTTCTTGCGGTTAAAATATCCGTTTCTGCATCGCCTACGAGCATTATTTCGTCTTTTTCTACGTTAAGACGTTTCATAACTTCAAACACTCCTGCGGGATCGGGTTTTTTGGGAACACCTGCGCCCTCGCCCACTACAGTTGCAAAGAATCCTTCAAAATGCTTTTCAATAAGTTCCTTTGTTGCCGCTTCAAATTTGTTTGAAACAACGGCACAAGGAATATTTTTTTCCTTTAATTTTTGCAAAAGTTCAATTATGCCGTCATAGGGCACGGTGTTATCCTGGCTGTGAACAGAATAATATTCCTTAAAGCAGGCTAAACACTCTTCAAAATCGGGAATGTTTTCGGGGCAAGCCTGCGTCATAAGATTTCTGATGCCGTTACCTACAAACCGACGGATCTCTTCATAGGTGCGGGTTGGATAATTGAATTCTTCAAGGGCGTGGTTTACACTTAAATACAGATCTTTTAATGTGTATAAAAGTGTTCCGTCAAGGTCAAAGATCACTGCTTTCATATTATTTCTCCCATAAATATTTTATATTTTCGGTAAATTCATTGGTTTTAATATCGCTGAGTTCTTCTAACAAGCGACCGTTCCAATAGAGATTTTTAATTAAAATATCCTTTGTTTTATGGCTTTCATCGTAGCCTTCAAAATTGAAGGTGGGTTTTTGCCGTGAATAAAGCCTGATATTTTCAAAGGTAATTTGTTCCGTTTTTCCGCGACGGGAACCGTCTGCAGAATATTCATAGTGATATGCCGTTATAACGCTTATAAGATTAGGTGCATAATCAAGATTTTTGTTTTTATAAACATCTTTATCAGACCTTTGCAGGATAAGTTCGGGGATAATATCGTCATACTCAACGGAGATGTTTTTATAATTTACGTTGTGAACAAGGGCATAGTCAATATTAAATGAATCCAGAACTGCTGCGGAAACGTGGATAATATTGCAGTTTTCAAAGTTGATATCGGAAATTTCTTCTGCACGGGTTTCAGCACCGATCTCAAGGCACTTGCCCCAATCGTTCCAGATAACACAGTTTTTCACAAGAACGTTCTTGAAAACATCATAGGCTTTTCCGTTACGGTACATTGCTTTTTTAACCGCTTCTTCAACGTCGCCCTCATAAAAGCAATCAAAGCCCTTTACGCAAATTGAATCATCAAAGGTGCGGATAAAACAATTTTCGATCAAAACGTTTTCGCAGTTGTGCATATCGATTCCATCAGAATTATACCGCCAACAACCGATTATCTTTACGTTTTTTATGGTTAAATTTTTGCAGGCAATGGGGCGGATATTATATACAAGGGAATCTCTTACAGTAATGCCCTCAATTTCAACGTTGGTGCAATATTCTATTTGAACGGTATGTAACCTTTTTGCGTTTTTAACAGCTGAATCGTTAGGCGTATCTTCAACCTCAAAAAGGATTCGCTCTTTATTTTTACTGTTATCAAGAATTCCTCTGCCCATTATCTTTATGTTTTCGGCGTCCATTGCGCGGATACAACCGTAAACTACCGCGCCTTCATCAAGATATAACGTTTGATTGCTTTTTAAATAAATTATATCAACAAAATGCTCACCTTTGCCGAAATAGATGACTTCGTTACTGTCTTCCCTTTTTTCTTCCATAGGATCGGCAAAAATATGCAGTGCATTATTTCGCCCGAAAGGCTCAACGGTAAAATATTGAGGTTTATCTAAGGTAAAAGAAATTACGCCGTCCTTTATTTCAGGCTTAATGTTTGCTTCAAGAGGACGGATCACAACATTTTCAAAGTTTCTTTTAGGAATGATTTCAAAGTTAAGTGGCTCCGACAGAGAAAGGGACAAAAAGTTTATTTCTTCCGTTTGGTCAAGGGGGCGCTGATGACCTGGCCAACGTCTGTTAAAAGGCACTTTTGACACTCTTGCCCTATCAAGAGGCACTTCTTTTCCGTTTATTTTTACAGAGTAATCCTGAAAATCATTTTCAAGCACGGGATATACTTTATATGCCATTGTTTTCTCCTTTCGCAGTTATTATTATATTCTACACCAAGCGAGATTAAAAGTAAATACGATTTTCAATGAAATATATAACTTTAGCGTATTGACTTCCCTATTTTGCTATGATAAAATAACCTTATAATTTTAATAAGGAGAAAAAAATACAATGAATTTCTTTCTGTGCGAGCCGTATCTTTTAACACTCAACCCCTCAAGTGAAATGAATATCGTTTGGGTGCAGAGCGTAAAATCTGAAGGATTCGTTGAGTTTGGCTCAACTGAAATTCCGAACAAAAAAATAAAGGCTGAATGTTATGAATTAACAGGCTTGCGCAATCCTCTTGAAAATAACACTTACCCCGAATATCCTGAAATGTGCACTCCCGTTTCTCTGTGGCAGTACATTGCAAAAATCGATAATTTATCTCCCAATGAAAAAGTATTTTACCGCGTAGTATCCGAAAACAATAAGACGGCTGTTTATAACTTTCACACTGCCCCCGAAAAGGGAATGGACTTCCGTTTTGCACAGTTAAGCGACCTTCAAGGTTTGCCGGATTGCAATAAAACCGTTTCTGAAATAGGTAAACAAAAGCTTGACTTCATTTTATATTCGGGCGATGCCACCTATACAAGCTGGCGCCTTGATTCATGGTTTGATCTTGGTGTTGATTGGCAGGATGAAGATTCAAGAAAAAAAGCCTTCTTCCCCACTATGCAAAACTCCAATATTTTACAGTATATGCCTATGTTTTTCTGTCCGGGCAACCACGAGGTTGATAACTTACGTTGCTATGCCGAAAAGGAGAAAATAGGCGAGGATAAACATTGGTGCTGGTCCATTTTTATGCAGATGTTTCGCCCTCTTTACCCAACGGACGATTATTCGGTAACGGGAAAAAGATGGTACTCGGTAGATTACGGTGATTTACATATTACGTCCTTAAGCATTAACAATCTTTGCTTTATCAATCCTTACGAAGCACCGGGTTGGAGGCTTTATGATTCAATCGCTCCTAACAGCCCGCAGATAACCTGGCTTAAAGAAGATTTAAAAAATTGCACAAACAAATACAAGTGGGTTATACAGCATTTTCACATTCTTAATAAAGGTTGGGACGTGCAGTTTAACCTTTGCTCACCCGTTATCAATGAGAAAGGCGAAGTGACCTACCCTTATGATCACGGCGGAGAATTGATGGATTTATATTCTGAATTGGGCGTCAATGCAGTAACCTTCGGGCATAGTCACGTTTACGAAAGATATTTTAGAAAAAGCACCCATTACATTGAAGCGGCATATTTATCGATCTGCTTCCATAACGGTACTGAACAGCCTCACCCCTCAGGTCTTTTGCCCATTAAGGAAGATTTGTCGCAGCGTTCATTCTTAATCGTTGATAAAACAAAAAACGGCTTGATTGCTACGGGATATTATGCAGATGGCACAATTCCCTTTGATAAATATCAGATAGCCGATGAAAACGGATTTACTGTTGCACCTGAAAAATAAAGGAGAAAATTTATGGAATTTTTATTTAACGTAACTTTTAAAAACAACAAGCCTGTTGACGGTCAGTTTGCCGTTGAAATAAGCGTGCCCCAGGCAATTTTGGCAACGATATATTGGGCAGACGAAAAAGGCGAGCCTTTAAAAAATTATCTTCCAATTAAAAGTCTGCCTTTAATTGACGGCAGAGCAAAATATATAACAAAGGAGATTTTTATTCCGGAGGAAGCAAAAACGATCTTATGTAAGGCCTATAACGATGCAATGGTTGAAATAGTTCTGCCTGAATTTGTTTTTACAATTCCTGAAAACAAACTCCATAAAAAGTCAAAACCAATAATGAAAATTTTTGCCGCAAGTGATATGCATTTTGGCGGAGATTATTTTCACAATGCTTCATCAAGGCTCAAGGCTTTTGAATATATTGAAAAATCAAAGCCCGATATGGTAGTTGTTTCAGGCGATATTACTGATAACTCATACCCCAAAGAATTTAAACAGGCGCGGGAATATATTGAAGATCATTTCCCCCAAACTCCCGTTTTCGTTGCTTACGGAAATCATGACTGGGATCCTTATGCCAAAGGCAGTTCTCCCCATTATGAAGACATGACGGCATTTATGAATTGGCAACATAAGCGCAATGAAAAATTAGGCGCCAAGATGCTCTCATTTGGTCCAAGAGAAACTTTTTCGGTAAAATACAAGGGAATTACCATTATCACCCTTAACCCCAACGAAGAAACACGTCATTTTGAGGGTAAACGCTTCCAATATAAAGAAGACCAGTTAGCCTGGCTTGATGAAGAACTTTCAAAATGCGACGGCGACCGTTTCAGAATAGTCAACACCCACTTCCACAGAGATGGCACCATATCTATCCCCCAGGAAGTAAACGTTGAGCGCTATCACGAGATCTATAACGACGATAAATGTGGCGAGATTTTAGATAAGCATAAAAATATTCTCCATATTTCAGGTCATTGCCACCATAATATGGATAGCGAATGGATAAACGTTTTGCACGATAAAGAGTATAACATTGCTTATCTTAACGGCGGTTGTATGGTATGGACAGGTGTTTGCCTTAATTCACGCCCCGAATATTACCAAAAAGACCGTGCAATGGGACAACTTGTTGAAGTTTATGAAGACTATATGCTCATTCGCGGTGTTGAGTATGTAAGTGGAAAGTTTATTCCCAGATGCTTACATAAGATTGATTTATAAAAGACAAAAAGCAGGCGAAAGCCTGCTTTTTATAATTTCTCAATAAACTCAAGTTCCTTTATAACGTCTGCTTCGGGGTTGCTTCTTTCCAATGTTTTTACAACGGTTAATTCGTTGATTTTTTTGTGGAAATCCTTTGGTAAATCGCCAAAGCCCACGGGAAGGTGAAA
>JAZULU010000269.1:0-7252 GCA_045603265.1 Clostridia bacterium | reverse complement strand
ACCTTTATTCTCATATGCTTTTAATATTGCATTTTTTAGTTGTTCAACACTTTCAGGTTCAACACAAATTCCAGCACCTGATTTTTTTATAATATCAGCAAGTTCGCTTTCCGTATCAAACGAAGCAATTATCGGTGTATTACAAGCCATAATACTCCAAGTTTTACTTGGCATACCGCTATTGCCTACACCCCTTTTACAAGTTATAAGACATACGTCGCCTAAACTATATACTTCAGCAATACGTTCTTTAGGCAAAAGACCGTCAATCGTTACATTTGAAAGATTTTTTCCTAAAACATACTTTTTTGCATCTTCAAACTTTGCACCACCACCAAAGATAACAAAATGAATATTTTCATTATCTTTCAATGCTTCCGCTGCTTCAAGAACAACCTCTGCACCTTGTGCAGCACCGAAGTTTCCGGCATAAACTACAATAAACTTATTTTTATCAATACCGTACTCATCATAAAGTTTATTTTCATCTTTGTTTATTGGCTTAACGCTTTCCGTATCTATCCAATTTGGCACAACTTCTATTTTGTCTTCCGGAACACCCTTTGCCATAATATTTTCTTTAAAACTATCACTTATAACGATTATTTTATCTGCATTTTTATACGTGTAGTCTTCAATTTTTCTGCCGATTTTCCACAAAATAGAGCCTTTTTTAGCAAGTCCAGTCGTTACTAAAGAATCGGGAAAAATATCTTGGAGATTGTAAACAAATGGCTTTTTTAATTTTTTCTTCACAAGTGCACATAACATTCCTTGAGTAGGAGGCGTACTTGCTGAAAATATAACATCAATATCTTTTTGTTTACATACCTTAAAATAATGTACAACATGTATTAAAAAATACCTTAACGCACGTTGAAGACTATTTTTTTCTTCTCTAAACATATTAAATCTATGAATTCTAACTGCCCCATTGTAAAGCTCTTCGTATTTAATTTTTTTGTATTTCTTTCTTGTTTCAGAATCAACACCTCTTGACGGCATAGGTGCAAATTCTTCAGAAATTATGCCGTTTTGTTCAAACCCTTCCCACATATCTGAAATCAAAACAGATGCAGATGTTTGCTCAGGAAGGAAATATATAGGAAGTCTTAATATCCTCAATTTACAACTCTCCACTTTTAATATGCTTTTTTGTCAGTTACCAAAAAACATCTGATAAACTTATTATAATTAACGAGTTTTTTATGATATACGCATTACATTATTTTTTTCTTAATTCGTGTTTCAATGAATCAACATCAAATATTTTTCCATCAACAAACATATTACTTACAAAAAATAAAGCGTATTTTCTAAAAATGTATGTTAATTTTTTTTGTCTATTAACATTAGAATGCTTTCTTATGTTAATATTTTGCTTTTTGCACAACAAAATATTTCTTTTTTGATACAATTCATCAATCGAAATTGCATCATTTTCTTCATCATAATTAATCGCAAAAGATTTTCTATTCCATCGTTGCCATTTAAACCTGTATGTACGTTTAGCTATACCATTATTATCATAATGACTTGGTTGATTAATATTGCCAAACAATCCATTTCCAAGGCTATAGCATATATATTTTCCCTTATATTCCTCAATAGGTTGAATACAATGTGGGTGATGTCCTATAATTAAATCAACACCTTGGTCAATGAGCCAATGTCCAATCTCTTCTTGTCTATTGCTTATTGAAGGATGATTTTCTATTCCCCAATGCATTTGAACAACAATTTTAACAAAAGCATTATCCTTTTTTACTTTATTAATATCATTTTTGACCACATCATAATCAAAATTAAACTTGTCATTTTTTCCCAAATCCATATATGCCAGCAAACAAATGTTGTCGTCGACATAAAAGGGCGTATGATCTATAATGCCAATTTTTTTACTTTCTAAATTAGCAACTGTCGATTGAAATCCTTCTTCCCCATAATCATATATATGGTTGTTTACAACCGATACCGCTATTGGGTTGCGACCAAAAATCTCGCTAAAATTACTTTTATTTGAGCAAAGATTAATTTTATGAAGAGTTGGTGTAAAAACATCTTTGTTGCCAATTACATATTCACAATTGAAAACGTATGAATTTTGAGGTTTATATTTACTTTTTAAATCATCCGATATAAGAGCAACATCTCCTAAAAAGGTAATCATACGCTCTCCTTCTCAAACACTTTATCTAAAATTCTCTCCGTTAATCCGCCAAACAGCGGTCCGTTTGAGAACTGATTTAAGTTAATTCCGCCTTTTCTCATATTAGCTTCGATCAATACAGGATCACCAACCTCATCGATTGCAATGTCCCATGAAACCAAGCGAAAATGCCCTATAATCTGATGTGCTTTATTAACAAGCTCAACCGCTTTATCATAAGATGGTACTTTTTTCCCTTTAAATACAAAGCCTTGCGGATGAACAGAAGTTCGCTCACCGGTAAAATAGTTATAGGCAAATTCATCCATTGTACCGTCGCTAAGAATTCCTACGCTGATTCCACCTGCAGTAACGTTATCTATTCTTGCCTTATCAACACCCATTCTTAAGCAGGAAGATAAAATATGAACGCCGTCCTCCAAAAGAATTGAACAAATACGCAAGCTATTGATAGACCCCCTATGTACTTCATTTAATTGCTCGTGTTGTTTTAACACTTTCTGTACAATATACGGATCTTTGCTATTTCTAAGAAACTCACAAATATATTTTCTATTATCATGAGTTTTCCAGAATTCAATACTGCGTCCGCTACCTGATTCCTGAGAAGGCTTACAAATTACTTCATCATTTTCACAAATCAAATCAACTGCACGTTCAAGAGTGATTTGATTATACTCTGCATCGGTAAAATAACTTTTGGCAAATACTCTGACAACAGTTTCAGGCTGCTTTATTCCTACAAAAAGCTTTGAATAATAATTTTTATCGTTAAAACCATAACCTAATTTTCTGGCATTAAAGTACTGATCTATTTTTGTATAGTAAAGAGTATGCGGAATATAGCGAACGTCCATATTACCGTTACGCGCCGCATAATACCACCCCCATTTGGGAGAATAGTTACCATATTTCTTCCAAAATTTTTTATATGCTTGGGCATATTCCTTGGGCATCGGCTCTTTAGGTGCATATTTTTTCAACAATTTCTTTTCTTGAAATATCTGTATTGTATTTGCCGCCCACGTTTCAAAGCCATCGAACACAAAATTGTACAAAGCTTTTGCTTTTTTACTAACAGCCATAAAAATATCCTCACTTATTCGCAGTTACATCTTCTACTGGTTCTTTAACTGAATTTTCATCGTTTGTATAAACATTATCTCTTTTGAGAACAGTTACTACCGTTTTAAATAAAATTTTTATATCAAGCCACATTGAAACATTATGCGCATACCATGCATCATACAGCCTTTTTTCTCTTACCCCGAGATTGTTTCTATAATAAGCTTGGGTATACCCCGTTATTCCTGGACGAATAAGCAATTTGTCTTTTTCATCATCTTCATATGTATCTTTAGATTCTACATCGCCTGCTCTGGGTCCAACCAAACTCATGTGACCAACAATAACATTAAAAAACTGAGGAAGTTCATCAAGGCTTGTTTCGCGAATAAACCTTCCCACATTAGTTACACGTTCATCTACCTTTGAGTTATAAGTACTACCGTCATCATTTCTTAAATCTGGCGCATTTACTTTCATCGACCTAAATTTCAACATATTAAATTCTTTAAAATTTTTGCCTATTCTCCGCGATTTGTAAAACACCGGTCCGCCATCTTCAATCTTTATTGTGATTGCAATAGGAATAGAAATGATCAAAACAGGAAGAATAAATACCAAGCAAAAAACAATATCTAAGATACGTTTTATAATCAGTTGATATATTCCCTTATACCCTTGTTTATTTTTTCCACTCTCATAGAGTTGTTTAACGTCCATTATTTGTATACCTCATTTTTATCTATGCAAACTAAAAGATAGAATTTTTAATAACTCTTAGTACATTTTCCACATTATTTACGGCATCATCAATATTTTCTGATTTTGAGATGATATATCCACAACCATCAAGATTTGTGTGATATTCATTAATCTCCTGACCAACTTCAAGATGGTGATAAAT
This sequence comes from Clostridia bacterium, assembly GCA_045603265.1. GTDB lineage: Bacteria > Bacillota > Clostridia > Christensenellales > QALW01 > UMGS1322. Next base: position 3,113 of record JAZULU010000269.1, on the reverse strand, counting down.
CTCAACTCCATATTCTTTTTCAAGCATATCGAAGTCAGGAAGTTGTTTTACAACACCGTCTTTGTCAAAAGCAAGCAATCTTGTAGCAACAGTGCCATGAATGTCCGGAGTTAAATCAACTTTATCGCCTACTACATTGCAGATCATATTTGCCATATAATCAATACCTGTGCCATAAGGAATAACGCAGGGACCAATCATATTTCCGCCCATTCGAGCACCGATATCTACGATATGAATTTTGCCATTACCTGTAATGAGCATATCCATATTTACTGAACCAAAGTTAATACCTAATGCCTTTATTGCGTTTTCTACGCATTTTTTTGCCTTTTTTTCCACTTCTGAAGGTAAATCCGTGGGGATTGCGTGTCCTAGTTCAGCATAATAAGGTGGCTCTGTCATCCATTTACGCATAATACCTAAAACGTGAACTTCACCATCAACAACAATACTTTCTGCACCGTATTCTTTACCTACAATGAAAGATTCAACTTCTGCTCGATGAGTAATGGAAGAGCTCATAGCATACTCGCAAGCTTTTTTAAAATCTTTTTTGGAATCGACCCTACTTGCGCCTCTACTACCTGAACCATCGCACGGTTTTACCATTACGGGGAACTGTATTTTTTCGGAAAGCTCCTCAATATCAGTATCCCCATTTACTTCATACGCTTGTTCCGTGTCATCAACGTGATTTTCATATAAGCATTTGCGAACACGGTATTTATTTTTTATTAATTGTGCAACGTCATATTTAAGCCCTGGTAAATTCATTTTCTGAGCTATGTGTGCAGCAGTAAGAACACCGTAATCAGTTGCGGCAGTAAGAACGCCGTCTATTTTTTCTTCTTTTGCATATTCAAGACAAGCCTCTTCATCAACGACATTTACAACTTTGTATTTATCCGCATACTTAAAACCTTCCGCATTTGGATTTGCATCAACAGTCAGGGTTTCATACCCCATTGCCTTTGCTTTTTCAATTACAAATGCCTGCAAAAAACCTGCACCAATGATCAATATTTTTTTCATTTTATTCCTCAAAGTTCTTTTCTTAATTTAAGCTCTTTGTATTTTAGCGTTTCAGTTGATCCGTAAGCAGAATATCCTTTATGCTCATAGAAAGTCTTGGCGTGTTCACTTTTATCGTAAACTTCACAAATTATTTCACTACAGTTCTTTTCTCTGCCCATTTTTTCTATTTCATTAAGACAGAAACTACCTATACCTGAGCCTGAAAATTCAGGTGAAGTAGCAAGTTTTTGAAATAAATACGATTCATTCACCTTGCGAGTCTGAAATGTCGCAACCGCATTTTTATTATCGAAAACAAGATATATATCATTTTTCAAAGCACAAAGACCAACGATGATTAAGTTTTTGAAATGAGAATTATCCCAATGATGAAGATCATATTTTTCAGCCATATCCTTGCCACATCTATAAAGAATATCTGAGACCTTTAACAGTCCTAAAAAATTGAATAATCCTATTTTTTTAATTGAATACACGTTTTTCCCCTTGTTTATCCAATATATGTTTTCAAAATTTCGCTGTACTTCTCAATAACATAATCAACCTGTTCATCAGTAAGGCAGGTGTGTAACGGCAGAGATATCTCGTTGGCGAAGTTGTTATAGGCGTTGGGGTAGTTTTTGATGTCAAAGCCCATATTTTTATATGCTGTGTGCATTGGCAGGGGTTTATAGTGAACGTTACATGAAACGCCGACTTCAGCCATTTTAATAATTATCTCGTTGCGCTGTTCGACCGTTATACCCGGAATTCTTGTGAGATACAAATGTCCAGACGAAGTATGGTCATCGGTGTAATGATCAAGAACTTCAACACCTAAAGGTTTAAATGCGTTATCGAACTTTTGGATTATCTCTTTTCTGCGCGCAAGCATTTTAGGATATCTTTCAAGTTGAGCAAGACCCATTGCAGCCATAATATCGGTCATATTACACTTATACCAAGTGCCAACAATATCATATTCCCAAGCGCCAAGTTGAGTTTTTGCAAGAGCATCTTTTGACTGGCCGTGAAGTGAGAAAAGTTGCAATCGCTTATAAATATCCTGATTATCTATTCCTTCTATGGTACGCCAGGTTAATGCGCCGCCCTCGGCAGTTGTAAGATTCTTAACTGCATGGAATGAGAATGACGAAAAATCTGCAACGCTACCTAACATTTTACCTTTAAGACTGGCGCCGAAAGCGTGTGCGGTATCTGCCATAACTGCAATTCTGCCCAAAGCCTTCTGCAAATCTGAAGATGGTTTAAAAATATTTTTTTTGCTTTCAACGATATTGAAAATGCGCTCGTAATTGCAGGGAATTCCTGCAAGATCAACGGGAATAATAGCCTTTGTATTTTCGTTGATAGCCTTTTGAAGTTGATCATAGTCCATTTCAAGACTGTCTTTTTGAGTATCAACAAGCACAAGTTTAGCACCAACGTGGCAAATTACCGATGCTGATGCTGTATATGTATAAGCGCTTGTTATTACCTCATCACCTTCACCAACGCCCATAAGCCTTAAAGCCATTTCGGCACAAGCGGTCTGCGAATTAAGGCAAACTGTTCCATCCGCCCCGGTATATTCCATAATTAACTTTTCAAGTTTTTTGGTTCTTGGTCCCGTGGTTATCCAACCGGAACGCAAAACCTCAGAAACTTCATTAATTTCAAGTTCTGAAATATCAGGTGGTGAAAAAGGTATATTCATAAAAAAACCTCGCTTTTTTTACAAGTTTGCGTAATAAGCCATAATATGTCTATCGTACCATAGTATAATACCACACATTATGCTATTTGTCAATATATTAACAAATTTTGAACGAAAAAAAGAATGCCGAAAATCCTTATTTTTCGACATTCTTGTTATTAAAACCACTTATGTTCAAATTCAACTGCAACAGTTTCGCCCGGCTCGATTTTATAATCCCTGCCCGCCACGTTAAAATACAGCGTTGTGGTGGTTGGATTATATACTTTAGTTCCGTCTGCCGACGCTTTTAACTGCTTATAGGCTTCAAGATATTCAAAAATTTCAATATTAGTTGCATACCAGATTTCTTCACGATTGCCCATATATTCACAGAATT
>JAZULU010000268.1:0-10774 GCA_045603265.1 Clostridia bacterium | reverse complement strand
ATTTATTACTTTAAAATTCTCCGACCTAAAATGTGCGCATCGGTGGATGATTTTAGGTGCGGAGGATGCAGTAAGGCAGGTCGCCTTACAAAGACGACAAACCATAAAAGCGCCGCTGATACGCCATTTGAGGCGAGTTCGTATATGTGCGTTATGGTATAGCATAGATTATATCAAAAAAGAGTGTATATGTCTACCCCAATTTTCTTCTTAATTTCTCTATTACCTTGCTTTCTATCCTTGAGATCTGAACTTGTGAAATGCCCATAATATCGGCAATCTTCGTTTGAGTCATATCCTTAAAATATCTTAAAAGAATTATCTTTTTTTCGCGGTCGTCAAGTTGGTCAAGGCATTGGTACAAGGCAAGTTTATCTGTAAGACTTGCCTTTTCGTTTTTATCTTCAATAATATCCTGTAGCGTTGAGCCCGACTCATCAAAAACAGGCTCATCAAGGCTTGATGGAACTTGCATGCTTTCAAGGGCAACAAGTACGTCTTCAATATCCGCCCCTATCTCTTTTGCGATCTCCATTGCGCCCGGCTCGCGGGATAAAGCAAGCGAAAGTTTTTGCCGTGCATAGCGGATCTTTTGTTGCATTTCCTTAATTGACCGAGGCATTTTTACCGCGTTATTATCGCGGACAAATCTTTTGATCTCACCATTCACCATGGGCACAGCATAAGTTGAAAAGCGCACTTCAAAATTTAAGTTAAATCCCGAAATCGCCTTTAAAAGTCCCATAAGCCCCACCTGATAAAGATCGTCAAAATCAGCACCGCGGTTTAAATACCTTTTTACGATAGATTTAACCAGGGGCGCGTTTTCTTTTATTAACTGTTCACGGGCCGAGATATCCCCTTGTTGAGAAAGTTCAATTAGTTTGTTGGTGTTTTCTTTCTGCCATTTCACTTTTTACTTTCGATCCTTTTTTTCATCACTACACGGGTGCCTTCTTCAGGGGCAGAAGCAACGCTTATTTCATCCATAAAACTTTCCATTACGGTAAATCCCATGCCTGACCGCGTACCGTCGGTGCAGGTTGTAAAAAAGGGACGGCGCGCTTTTTCAATATCTGAAATTCCAATGCCGTCATCCATGATCTCAACGGTAATTTCGTTGCCCTTTATGTAAAGACGCATTTCAATTTCTCCGCATTTCTCAGGATATCCGTGAACGATAGCATTTGTTACTGCTTCGCTGACTGCCGTTTTAAGATCGGCAAGTTCATCAATGGTGGGATTAAGGGGCGCAACAAAGGAAGCAACACACATTCGTGCAAAACTTTCGTTCTGCGAAAGAGATAAAAATTTTATATTTGCCGTATTTTTCATGCCGATTCACCTCCCTTATATTCAGGCATAACAGAATAAACTCCCGCAATTTTAAGCACCTTGTTTACGCTTTCGTTTGCACCGATAATATACAGTTTTTTCGTTGCGAAAAGTTTATATCTGCCCAAAAGCACACCGATTCCGCTGGAATCCATAAAAGTCAGCCCCGAAAGATCAAAAATTATCGTTTCCGCACCGCTTGAAAGAATTTCCTTATCAAGTTTTTTCCGCATTTTTTCCGCGCTGTGATGATCAAGTTCACCCATCAATTTTAGTTTAAGTTCCATAATTATTCATCTCCTTAAAAACCTAATTCTGTTTTCCTTTTCTTTTTCCTTTGACTTGTTTTAGCGAATTTTTTCTATTTTTGGAAACCCTTCCATTACTTTTTGTTGCGTAAAAAGTTTTTTTATTATATAATATATTATTATATTAACATAGTGGAGGCGTCTAACGTGCAGGCGAGAAAGATCACTTCTTTTAAAACCTTGCCCGAAAGGGAATATATAGAAAAAGTCAGGGAGTTTTTCGGTGATAAAAAGCACACCTATTTTGTAGAAACTTACGGCTGTCAGATGAACGTAAGGGATTCACAAACGTTAAAAGGCTTTTTTGAGGAAATGGGATATACTCCCGCCCTTGACAGACAAAGTGCCGATGCGGTAATTTTCAACACCTGCTGTGTTCGCGAAGGCGCAGAGGACCGCCTTTTAGGCAATTTAGGCAAATTAAAGCAAGAAAAGAAAAAACGGCCCGATATGCTTGTAATGATATGCGGCTGCATGATGCAAGAAGAAGGCAGTTTAGAAAAGATCAAAAAGCGTTTCCGTTTTGTTGACGTCGTTTTCGGCACCCACAATCCCCATCTTTTGCCCAAACTTATGTTTGACGCTTTAACAAAGAACGAAGCCCAATATTCCGTTTGGGAAAAGGAAGAAGATATTATTGAAGAAATGCCCGTTGTTCGCGAAAAGGATGCTTCTGCGTGGATAAACATTATGTACGGATGCAACAACTTCTGTTCATACTGTATCGTTCCTTATGTGCGCGGCAGAGAGCGTTCAAGAAAAAGCGAAGATATTATAAAAGAGGCCACGTCCCTTGCAGAAAAAGGAATAAAGGAAATTACTCTTTTAGGGCAAAACGTAAATTCTTACGGTAAGAACTGTGATGAAATTTCTTTCCCCGACCTTTTAAGGGAACTTAATAAAATTGACGGGATAGAGCGTATCCGCTTTATGACAAGCCATCCTAAGGATCTTTCCGATGATCTGATCAAGGCTATGGCGGAATGTGAAAAAGTTTGCAAATATATTCACTTGCCCGTTCAGTCAGGCTCTGACAGAATTTTAAATATGATGAATCGCCGTTACACCCGCGACGATTACTTCCTTTTAGTTGAAAAGTTAAGAAAGGCGATGCCCGATATTGCCATTTCAACAGATATTATCGTAGGCTTCCCCACAGAAACAGACGAAGATTTTGAAGATACTTATGATCTATACAAAAAAGTTTGCTTTAATGCGGCATTCACCTTTATTTACTCACCCCGAATCGGCACTCCCGCCGCTAAAATGGAGGGGCAGGTAACAGACGAAAAAAATAAAGAACGCATGGCGCGCCTTATAAAACTTACAGAAGAATGTACCTTAAAAGCAAATTCCATTTATCTTGATAAGACTTACCCCGTTCTTGTTGAAGGAATTTCAAAGCGTGATGAAACGATGGTTTCAGGCAGAACCGATCACGGCAGAATGGTTTCCTTCCCGGGGGACGAAAGTCTTTTAGGAAAAACCGTAAACGTAAAAATAACGAAAGTCAAACTCAACACCTTAATGGGAGAGATGGAGGAATAATAATGCCCCTTTCACCGATGATGCAAAGATACGTCGAATTAAAAGAAAAATATCAGGACTGTCTTGTATTTTATCGCCTTGGCGACTTTTATGAGATGTTCTTTGACGATGCAAAAATCGCATCAAAAGAATTACAACTTGCTTTGACGGGCAGGGATTGCGGTCTTTCTGAGCGCGCACCCATGTGCGGTGTACCCCATCATAGCGTAAATACTTACATAAACAAACTCCTTGAGAAAAACTACAAGGTTGCAATCGTTGAACAACTTACCGACCCCAAGGCATCAAAGGGACTTGTGGAAAGAGATGTTGTGCGCGTTGTTACTCCGGGCACTATCATTGAAGACGATATGCTGGAAAACAAAACAAACAACTTCCTTTTATCCATTGCCCTTGAAAAAAACAAGTGTGCTCTTGCCTGGGCGGACGTTTCTACCGGCGAATTTAACATAACCCTTGAGCCTTACGAGCCCGGTTTATCAAAAATATGCGATCGCATTTTAGAGATAAACCCCAACGAAATTATTGTAAATGACGAGTTTTTTAAAGCGTCTTCTTCTATCCCCAAATATATTTCAAAAAAATTCCGCCCTTTCTACTGTGCCCAGGAACTTTTTGAAAACGGTGAAAACCTTAAAAAACTTTATTCAAGATTTAAAGATGCTGAAAAACTCAGCAAAAAGTTGCCTGTTTCAAGTGCGGCGGCTTTGTGGGAATATCTTAACATTACTCAGAAAAACGTACTTGCCCACATGAACACCCTTACCTACATTCAGCCTAATGACTGCCTTATTCTTGATTCTGCGGCAGTAAAGAATCTTGAGATTTTCCGTTCTTTAGGCGATCACGGTCATCGCGGCTCACTTTTGTGGCTTCTTGATAAGACCGAAACTCCCATGGGCGGCAGAAAACTTAAGACATGGCTTGAACGTCCTTTAAGGATCAAAGAAGATATTGAAAAACGCCTTGATGCCGTTGAGGAATTAAAAAACAACTACTCAATGCGTGAAGATCTGCGCCTTGCGTTAGAAGATATATGCGATATTGAACGTATCTGCACCCGTATTGCTTACGGTACGGTTTCTCCCCGTGAAACGGTATTTATGCGCAAAGCTTTTAAAAATCTTCCTGCAATTAAAGAGTTGCTTAAAAACGTAAACAGCGAACTTTTAAGTTTTGCCTATAATGATATCGACGTACTTGACGATATTTATACTCTTTTAAACGATGCTATTGATGACAATCCCTCTGACTCCATAAAAGACGGCGGTGTTATCAGGCCTGGTTATAACGAGGATCTTGATAAATACCGCGATGCCGTACAAAACGGGCAAAACTGGATCGCCCAGATCGAAGCCAAGGAGCGCGAAGAAACGGGCATCAAAACTTTAAGAATAAAATATAACAAAGTTTTCGGTTACTTTATCGAAGTCACCAACAGTTTTAAAGATAAAGTCCCCTATTCCTATGTGCGCAGACAGACTCTTGCCAACGCTGAGCGTTACACCACCGACGAATTAAAACAAACCGAAGAACTTATTTCAGGCAGTGAAGAAAAGGCTTTACGCCTTGAATCCCTTTTATTTGCAAACGTTAGGGAAACTCTTTTTACCGCGCTTTTCAGAATGAAGAAAACCGCAAGTGCAATTTCGCTTCTTGACGTACTTTTATCCTTTGCAACACTTGCTTCCGACAACGAATATGTTCGCCCAAAAATAAATACTGATGGTATTTTAAACATTACAAACGGCAGACATCCCGTTGTTGAGGCAATGCAAACTTCAATCCAGTTTGTACCTAACGATACACACCTTGACGAAAACGAAAACCGTTTCATGATAATAACAGGTCCCAACATGGCAGGTAAATCTACCTACATGCGCCAAACGGCGATAATTACACTTTTGGCGCATCTTGGATGTTTTGTTCCTGCAGAAGATGCAGACATCTGCCTTTGCGACAGATTGTTTACCCGTGTAGGCGCTTCTGACGACCTTTCGGCAGGACAAAGTACCTTCATGCTTGAAATGACAGAAGTTGCCAATATCCTTAAACACGCCACAAAGGACAGCCTTATAATTTTAGATGAGATCGGCCGTGGCACTTCCACCTTTGACGGACTTTCCATTGCATGGGCAGTTACCGAGTATATCGCAAACGTTAAAAACATCGGTGCAAAAACTCTTTTTGCAACCCACTACCACGAGTTAAGCGATCTTGAAGGCACTCTTGACGGTGTTAAAAACTATTCAATTACCGCCCGCGAATATGGTGATGACGTTATTTTCTTAAGAAAGATCGTTCGCGGAAGCGCAGATAAAAGTTTCGGTATTGCCGTTGCCAATTTGGCAGGTGTACCAAAGCCCGTACTTACCCGTGCAAAGTCAATTTTATCGGAACTTGAAAAAGCCGATATTACCAAAAACCAGGGCACAAATGCCAATGCCCAGCAGACTACCATGTTCGTTTCATCAAACATGGAAAGCATAGTTGAAGAATTAAAACAGGTGGATATAAACACCCTTACACCTATCCAGGCAATAAATATTTTATGTGAATTAAGAGAAAAGGCGAAGCGTGAAACATGAAAATAAAACTTCTTGATGCAAGCGTTGCCAACAAAATAGCCGCAGGCGAAGTTGTTGAACGTCCCTCCTCAATAGTTAAGGAACTTGTTGAAAACAGTATAGATGCAGGCGCTACCAACGTCACCATTGAAATAAAGGGTGGCGGAATTGATCTTATCCGCATTACCGACAACGGTTGCGGTATGGCTGAAGAAGACGTTAAAAATGCCTTTTTGCGTCATGCAACAAGCAAGATATCCGTTGCTGAAGATCTAAACGATATTTTAACTTTAGGTTTCCGTGGCGAAGCACTTGCCTCCATTGCGGCAGTATCAAAGGTTTCCCTTTCAACCCGCACAAAAAATGCAGAGGAAGGCACTGAAATAGAATTGACCGGAGGTGTTATTGACCGCTTTTTCCCCTGCGGTTGTGCAGAGGGCACTTCCATTTCCGTTGCCGATCTGTTTTTCAACACACCTGCAAGAAGAAAGTTTTTGAAAAAGCCTTCCCAAGAAGCATCATATATCCAGGAAACAATAAACCGACTTGCTCTTTCCAATCCGCAAATTTCCTTAAGATTTATCTCTGATGGCAAAACCGTTTTAAGAACACCGGGGGATAACAATCTTCTTTCTGCGATCCGCGCGATCTTCGGGCAAGAAGTTTCAAAAAACATGATCGAAATTAACGATACGCGCAACAATATAACCTTAAAAGGATATATCGGAAACCGCGAAATTCAGCGCAATAACCGAAGCCGTCAAATTCTTTTCATTAACGGCAGAAGTGTAAAAAATGAACTTGTTTCATCGGCCATTCAGCAAGGTTATGCAGGCAGACTGAATATCGGTAAATTTCCTTTCTTTGTTCTTGAAATGAAAATAAAGGGCAATCTTGTTGACGTAAACGTGCACCCCACAAAGCAAGAGGTGCGCTTTGCTGACGGTCTTCCCATTTACGATACCGTATGTTCAATGATAAATAACGCATTGTTAAAGAATCAAGAAATTCCCACTCTCTTTAAACAAGAAGAAAAGAAAGAGGAGGTAAAGATTTTTGAGGTTGAAACCGTAAACCCCAGAAAATCACCTGAACCGACTTTTTCTGAAACACCCCTTAACACTGCACCCATTACTAATTTTTTTGATTTTATTGAACGGGATACTATTGAAATAAACGATAAACCTTTCACCCCCATATCAAACATGGTGAAGGAAATAGAAAAAGAAACCCCTGCACCCATTCAAGAAACCTTTGTTCCTGAAAAAGAATCGGTACAGACGGAACTTGAAATTGAAGAAGAAATAAATTACAAACTGTGCGGTGTTATCTTTGACACCTACATAATTGTTGAGTCTGGCGAAGATGCCTACATTATCGATCAGCATGCCGCCCATGAAAGGCTTTTGTTTGAAAGACTTTACGCTTCAATGGAAAACGGTGCATCAAGCCAACTTTTACTTCTTCCCCAGATAGTAAAACTTTCGCCCCAGGAAAGCGCATTGATCGAAGAACTTATGCCCAAGATCGAAGAAATGGGCTTTGAAATTGACGATATGGGCTTTGGCTCCTTGGCAGTTAAAGCCGTTCCCACCGTTTTAACTGATCTTAATGCAGAAAAATTTCTTACTTCATTAAGCGAAGAAAACGTAAAAAATCTTAAAACCAACGAGCTTAAACGTGCAAAACTTATGCAGATGGCATGTAAAAGCGCCATCAAGGGCGGCGATAAGTTGACAGATTGCGATATCAGAAAACTTCTTGCCCTTATTAAGGAAGAGGGGATTCCGCTTTCATGCCCCCACGGCAGACCTATTCTTATCCGCCTTACAAAGCACGAACTTGAAGTTCGTTTCAAGAGGATACAATGAAAGTAATAGTTATAGCAGGCCCTACCGCATCGGGAAAAACCGCTTTAGGTGTTGAACTTGCAAAAAAACTAAATGGCGAAATAATTTCTTGCGATTCCATGCAGATCTATAAAGATATTCCTATCTGTTCAGCCCAGCCTACCAAGGAAGAAAAAGAAAATATTCCCCACCATTTAATGGGTTTTCTTGATTTTGACTCACGTTTCACCGCCCTTGATTACCGCCGGTTGGCATTAGAAAAAATACGGGATATCATCTCACGGGGAAAGCAACCTATAATCGTTGGCGGAACGGGAATGTATTTTCACTGGCTCATATATAAGCCAGATTTCATGCCCGAGGATACGGGCGAAGTTAGGCAAAAACTTGATAAAAACGAAACAAGCGAATTATTCGAGCGCCTGAAAAAATTAAATCCCCAAACAAGAATAAAAGAAAACGACCGCAAAAGAATCATCCGCGCCCTTGAAGTATATGAACTTACAGGATCTCTCCCCAAAGATACCGCCAAGGAAAAAGAAAAAGATACCGAATTTGATTTTAAACTTTTCTGTATTTCCCCCGAAAGAGAATTTCTTTATGAAAAAATCAACAAGCGCGTTGATATAATGCTTGAAAATGGTATGCTTGAAGAAGTCCGCGCCATATACGATAAAGGTATAAATGAAGATCATCAGGCATATAAAGCAATCGGATGCCGTCAACTTATTGACTATTTTAAAGGCACATGCACTCTTTCCGATGCCGTTGAAAAAATCAAGCAGGAAAGCAGAAGATACGCAAAACGTCAATTAACGTGGATGCGAAGCGAGGAGGCAACCTGGCTTTTAGGCACGTTAAATGAAAATATAAACACTATTTTAAAGGAACTTGAAAAATGAATATTCTTACCTCCCATTACGGCATACCGGAACATCTTGTAAAAAAAGCAGAAGAAATCGAACTTTTGTGTGCCGACCAGTTTAAAAAAATTGAAAAGATCCAGGAAGTCAACCAATTATGGGTACTTGATTGTTTCCGTGAGGAACGGATTCAGCCTTCACATTTTGCCCCCACTTTCGGCTACGGCTACGACGATGTTGGCAGAGACAAACTTGCATCACTTTTCGCCCGTATTTTTAAAGCAGAAAGTGCACTTGTAAGACCGCAGATCGCCTCCGGCACCCACGCCCTTGCTTTGGGGTTGCAAGGCTTAGTAAAAAAAGGTACACGAATTCTTTCTGCATCGGGCGCACCTTATGATACTTTAGAGGGCATAATCGGTCACAAGGAAAATATCGAAGGCTCGTTAATCGATATGGGTGCAACCTATAAGGAACTTCCCTTAAAAAATAAAAAACTTGATTTTGACGGTCTTTACGAAGAAGCAAAAGAGGCAGATCTTATAATGCTTCAGCGTTCCCGTGGCTATCAGGACAGACCCAGCCTTTTGATCTCCGAAATTAAAAAGGCTTGCCAGATAATAAAAGAAGTAAATAAGGATGCCATCATTTTCGTTGACAACTGTTACGGTGAATTCGTTGAAGAAATGGAGCCCATTGAAGCAGGTGCTGACGTAATGGTAGGCTCGTTAATCAAAAATGCAGGCGGTGGAATTGCCCCAACCGGCGCATATATCGCAGGCAGAGAAGATTTAATTGAAAGAATTTCATACCGCATGACCGCACCCGGCATCGGTGCCGAAGTGGGATCATATGCAGCAAGTTATCTGCCATTCTTCCAAGGCATTTTCCTTGCGCCCCAGACCGTTGCCCAGGCACTTAAAGGCGCGGTCTTTGCATCAAAGGTTTTAGAAGAATTTGGCTATAAACCCTCACCCGCCTGGAATGAAGACCGCGGTTGCATCATCCAATCCGTTTGCCTTAACACAGAAGAAAATTTAGTTGAGTTTTGCAGGCAGATTCAGGCAGTTTCCCCCGTTGAAGCCTTTGTTGTTCCCGAAGCATGGGCAATGCCGGGATATACTGACAAGGTAATTATGGCGGCAGGAACTTTCGTACAAGGTGCTTCAATAGAGTTAAGCGGCGACGCACCTATCCGCGAGCCTTATATGTTCTATATGCAAGGCGGAATAGTTTATCACCAAGTAAAAGCGGCCATTCTTTGTGCCGTTAAAAATATGAACGGAGGCAAATAAAATGGTAACTTTAAAAAAAGCCGATATTCTTATCCCTAAAAAAGACGTTGATCTGTTTAAATACGCTTGCGTAGCCTGTGATCAGTTTACAGGTGACAAGGAATATTGGGATCAGGTTGATTTTTTGGCAAAAGATGCTTATTCAACCTACAATCTCACATTTCCCGAAATTTATTTAAGCAAAGATAACGATGAGAGAATCAAAAAAATCAACAAAAATATGGAAGAATATCTTGACAAAGATATTTTTGATGAGATAAAGGATTCTGTTATCTATATAGAACGCACCCTTAACGATGGCAAAATAAGAAAAGGTCTTGTTCTTGCATGTGACCTTGAATCCTATGAATATAAAAAAGGAACAAAATCACTTATCCGTCCCACAGAAGGTACAATAGAAGACCGTCTTCCACCCCGCGTTAAGATAAGAGAAAATGCACCTCTTGAACTCCCCCATATTATGCTTTTAATTGATGATGCAAAAAATCTTCTCATCGAAAGCATAAAAGAGGAAGATTTAACTTTATTATACGAAACTGAACTTATGCAATCAGGCGGAAGTATTAGGGGCTATAAACTTTCAAATGAAAAGGCTGATGAGATCATCGAAAATCTTCCCCTTGTTGATTGCAAAAAAGATGACGATATTATTCGTGTTGCAGTTGGTGACGGCAACCACTCCCTTGCAACGGCTAAAAAATGCTGGGAAAATATAAAGGCATCTCTTTCCGAAAAAGAAAAACTTACTCACCCTGCCCGTTTTGCTTTATGTGAAGTAGTGAATCTTCACTCCGACGCCCTTGAGTTTGAGCCCATTCACCGAATCCTTTATAATGTTGATGTTGATAAGTTTTTATCGGTGCTTGATGATCAAAAAGACGAAAATGGGCAGAAAATTACCGTAATTACTAAAAATTTTACTAAAGATTTCTATATTTCGCCCTCACATTGCTTGACTGTAGGCTCAATACAGAATATAATAGATGCGTATTTAAAAGAAAACGGCGG
>JAZULU010000267.1:0-21071 GCA_045603265.1 Clostridia bacterium | reverse complement strand
TTGAATTTCTTAATCTTACATACTGATCGGTGTACATCCACGGCACCATATCTTCTATCCACGCAAGATTGTATTTTTCCATTCTTCGTGCAAAGCGGATACAATCTTCAACGCAGATATGCCCGAAATGATCAACTGCAAAGGGCAATTTCAATGCCTGAAACACCTCCGCCCTGACGGGAAGGTCCGCCAAACTGTTTGATTTTTCTGAAAATTTTATCAACGTTACAAGGGTTTTCACCTAAAATTCGGCTTTTAAGCATGAGAGCGTAAGTCTTTGAAGAAGCGTCACGCACTTCGCCGAAACCGCTTATACCTTGGTTGGTATCGATTCGAAGGATCGTGCAACGTTTTGGTGCGCCGTCAATATCAACAAAGCGCATGTCGGTAATTTTAAGGTCGGTTGGATTTGAACAGTAATTCATAGTAACTCCCTTTCTATTTATAATTATAATTTCATTATACTTAACTAAGAGCAAAATGGAAACTGTTAAAACGATACAAAAGGTTGACTTTTCGAAACAAAAACAATATAATTTAAAGGTAAAAGGAGAAAAATATTATGTTTTTCGAAAATGAAATAATATCTTTTAATATTCTTGACGTTCTGACATTAAAGCAAGATAACGTGCGCATGAATAACAGCGGACGGAATTTTTCCGCATTATCTTTTCGTCTAAAAGCCGATACCGTTCTTATAAGTAACGGAAAAGAATATGAAATGAAAGATAATACAATAGCCTTTGTGCCTGCAAATCTTGATTATGAGCGTGTTTCTAATGCTGATGAACTTATCGTAATTCATTTTGATATTGCAAATCACTGTGAAAAGAATATCGATTTTTTTGTGCCTGAAAACAAAGAAAAACTGAAAGAACTTTTTTTAAATATTCTTCAGTGCTGGAACAAAAAAGAAACGGGATATAAGTTTAAGTGCAGCGCAATGTTATATGAGATTCTTGCATTGTGCTATAAAGAAAACTACAAAAAAGAAAACTCTGATTCTAAAATCAGAGCATCGGTTGATTATATTAAGAAAAATTTTAAAAATACGGATATTTCCATAAAAAGAATCGCAGAAAAATCTTTTATCAGCGAAGTTTATTTTCGCAAACTTTTTAAAAAAGAGTACGGCATTTCACCGCAAAAATATATAATAAATCTGCGCATACAAAATGCAGTCCAATTAATTTCAACGGGGTATTATTCCTTAAAAGAAGTGGCGGTTTTATCAGGTTATACCGATTATAAATACTTTTCCGTTGAGTTTAAAAAACAGACGGGTGTTTCACCGTCTGAATATGTGTATAATTATTTAAAATAAAATAATGCTTCCGTTAAGCACAAGCACCGTAAATATGGAAGATGCTATAAGTATTAAAACTGCAACAATGGTAAGAATCAATGCCTTTAAGTCAAATTTATATTTATTCTCGCTTGATTTTACAAGACCTACCTGCTTTAAAAGTGCGGTTACGGGTTTATAAATTATAAGCATTATTGATGCGTTCATAAGACTTTTTACAAAATTGAAGGGCAATAACAGAGAGGGAATGAGTTTTACAACGGCATCTTGTGTAGTTCCTATGTAATATGGTGTTATGAGCATATTTGCAATCATCATTATTACCGTTACCGAAATCACCGCGCTTACGGCAGAAATTATTGCGCCTGAAAAACTGCGCTTGTACTTATAGACAAAGCCTACCGCAAGGGCAAAAACACCGCTGGAGATAATATTCATTATAAGTCCGTAAAAGCCGGTACTGCTTACGGGAAACTCCAACAGCGCAACGATACATACGGAAATGATACCATATACGGGTCCGTACATTAGTGAGATTACCGATAGAATGGCATCTTTAAAATCAAAGGATAAAAAACTAACTTTAAATTTCAATACGAATATTGAAATAAATGCCAAAGCAATGAACATTGCCGTAACGGTAAGTTTTTTGATATCGACTTTTTTGTTCATAAAAAACACTCCTTAAAAAACAAAGATCCCCCAAAAATTCGGGGGACCAAAAATACGCAAATATACATATTTCTCTCATCCGGACTGTAGCCAATGAAGAGCAAAACTATAATGGTTTAAAATTTTAAACTTTGAAAAAGGATTGATTTTATACGCAAAAGCAACCTTTTGCACATTATAGTTTTGCTTTTCTTTGGCGTTAACCGTCGGTTGCGGAATTTCACCGCATCAGCCAAAAGGCTCGTGGACTTTAACCACCGGTCAGGGAATCTCACCCTGCCCCGAAACAATTTAATTATATTACATAAAATTTTAACTGTCAATATTAAAGTGAAGCGTAAGTGTAAAGTGAGCCTAAAATGATTAAAGGCTTATTAAACTTTTCCGCTTCTTTTTTTGCGCTTTCGTAGGCTTCTTCTATGCGGTCAAAGGCTTTTGAAGAAACACCGTTCTTTTCTAAAATTTCCAAAAAATCTTTTGCAGGCAAAGCGCGGGGGTTATCGGGAGTTATTGTAAAGGCTTTTTCTGCAATTTTTGAAAGTTCTGAAGCAATAAAAAGATAGTCCTTATCCTTTAAAACACCTGTTAGAATATACACTTTTTCGTCAAAATAGTTTAAAAGGCTTTCAACGGAGGCGCAGATGCCCTGGGGATTGTGCGCACCGTCAAAAATAACAAGAGGCTCTTTATTTAAGATCTCAAATCTGCCTATCCATTTAACGGAAGAAAGTCCCTTTAAAATTGAGTTTTCACAGATGTTAAAGCCTTTTTCTTTTAAAATGTCAATGGCACTAAGCACAACGCAAGCATTTTCGGGCTGATATTTTCCCAAAAGGGGAATATACAAATTTTTGCGGTCTTTAAAATCAAATACCGTGCCCGAAAGATCCATTTTTCTGATTTTTAGAAGGGAATAGTCAACGTCCATAAATTCTTCCGCGCGCTTTTTTATAACGCTACGGGCAGAATCATCCTTTCCGCCATATAAAAGGGGCACGTTTTTCTTTATTATGCCTGCCTTTTCTTGGGCAATTTTTTCAACCGTGTCGCCTAAAAACTGTGTGTGATCAAGGGCGATTCCCGTAATTACCGATAAAATGGGAGTAGTGATAATATTTGTTGAATCAAGGCGGCCGCCCATGCCTGCCTCTAAAACTACTATATCGCAATTATGTCTTTTAAAATAGACAAAAGCAATGGCGGTGATAAGTTCAAATTCAGTTGGTTTATCAGCCATTTTGTCGGCAAAAGGCTTAACATACTCTGTAATTTGGGCAAGTTCTTCGTCGGAGATCATTTCGCCCGAAACCTGCATACGCTCATTAAAAACTTTTATATATGGGGAAGTAAAAAGTCCCGTCTTATAGCCTGAAGCGCGCAGGATACTTTCCGTCATTGCGCAAAATGAGCCTTTGCCGTTGGTGCCTGCAACGTGAATGAATTTTAAATCGTTCTGCGGATTGCCCAAAGATTCGCACAGTTCTTTTATGCGTTCAAGACCCGGCTTACAAAAAGTCCAGTTTATGGAATGTATATATTCGATTGCTTGAGAATAATTCATTTTAACGACTCCGTTATTTTTCTAAAAGATTTGTTTTTAAGAAGAAAGTAAAGTACCAAGGTATCAATGACGGTCATAATAATGTAATTAAGACAGCGCCACAATAAAAGAATTATATATGGCATAGAAGAATAAGTGGCAATACCTATGGTTTTTAATATTATTGAGCCTATAATATTTGATAAAAGTACGGCTAAAAGAACTCTTAAAAAAAGAGGTAACTTTTTTAAAATAAGGAAAAGTAACCCTCCCATAAAGCCGATGGCAGCAGCACCTAAAGTAATTATGGGATTTACGCTTCCGCCATACAAAATAAATCCACCTATAAGATCAGCGACTACTGCGGTTAAACATCCGTAAATAGGACCAAATAAAAAACCTGCAATAAAAAGGGGTGTGTTTTCAAAACTGAAGCGCATAATAGCATCTGAACCAGGAGGCAAGGCTAAAAACTTACCGAAAACAAAACTTATGGCCGCCAACAGTGCGCAAACAACAAGAGTCTTTAAATTAAATTTTTTCATAAAAAAATCTCCTTTCAAAAGATAAGGAGAGTAGTTCGACGTAAAAAATACGTCTTATCATCCTGCAGCGGATGCAACAGTACACCGCTAACCTGAAAGGTTATTCGTTTATGAGCAACTTCCCATCTCATAACACTCCAGAACGTAAAGTTCAGCGCATACCGTCTACTCTGCATTAAATTTTTATATATTTTACAACGATATTTTATATCCGTCAAATATTTCTTTGCCAAATTTAAGAAAATATATTATAATGTGAAAAGATGATTTTCTTTTCGGAGGTTTTTAATATGAAATTAGGTGTTGTAGGTTTACCTAACGTTGGTAAAAGTACACTTTTTAACGCTATAACAAATGCAGGTGCTGAAGCGGCAAACTATCCTTTCTGCACCATTGAGCCTAACGTTGGCGTGGTTTCGGTGCCCGATTCACGTCTTGACGAGTTGGCAAAAATATATAATCCCAAAAAATATACTCCTGCTTTTATCGAGTTCGTTGATATTGCAGGTCTTGTACGCGGTGCTTCACGCGGCGAAGGTTTGGGCAACAAGTTCTTGTCCCACATTCGTGAGGTTGATGCCATCGTTCACGTTGTACGTTGCTTTGAAAATTCGGATATCATTCACGTTGATGGCTCAATCGATCCCGTTCGTGACGTTGAAACTATCAATCTTGAACTTATTTTAGCCGACCTTGAAACTTGCGAAAAGCGTCTTGATAAGGCGATTAAAGCCGCGCGCGGTAACGATAAAACGGCTCAGGCGGAAGTTGATCTTTTAAATAAGATGATAGAACAACTTCAAAACGAAAAACCCGTTCGCAGTATGGATATGGATAAGGATGAGGAAGCCTTGGCAAAAACTTTCTTCCTTTTGACCACAAAACCCATTATCTATGCCGCCAATATTTCAGAAGACGAGATCGGCAAGGAAAACTCAGGCGTTGAAGCATTAAAGGCAATGGCTCAAAAGGACGGCGACCAGGTTATGGTTATCTCCGCCCGTATTGAAGAAGAACTTTCCCAACTTGAGCCGGAAGAAAAAGATATGTTTTTAGCCGAGTACGGTCTTGAAGAAAGCGGACTTAACCGTTTAGTTAAAGCAAGTTATAAACTTTTAGGTCTTATTTCCTTCTTAACTGCCGGTGAAAGCGAAGTTCGCGCCTGGACCATCACCGAAGGTACCAAAGCACCTCAAGCGGCCGGCAAGATCCACTCCGATTTTGAACGCGGTTTCATTCGTGCTGAAATTATTGCCTATGATGAATTTATGAAATATAAATCCATGACTGCTGCCAAGGAAAAAGGACTTGTTCGTTCCGAAGGTAAGGAATATATAATGCAGGATGGGGATATTACCCTATTCCGCTTCAACGTATAAATCAGAGCACAAAAATTCTCCACATTACTGTGTTGCGGTAACCATGAACGCTCGGTTACTTACGTTTCGGTAAGCGCCCTCACGTTCAGAACACCGCGCCTTGTACTGTGGATTTTTTTGCACTCTTTAGTTTTTAAGTGCATCGCCCCTGATTTGCGAATTTTCTCGCACTCTTGGTTTTTTTGGTGTGCCTTGGCTTAAAACGTTTATGGGCTTCTTTAACGAGAGATTGTACTGTGGTTTTTTTGCACTCTTTAGTTTGTAGGTATAACGCCCAACGCTTAATATGGGGAATAATTCAAAAGACTGTTTTTTTACAGTCTTTTTCTTTTTGTATAAAATCACTTTGCAAATATTGCGCATGATTTTTTTAGATTCGACAACATGTGCATACATTTTACCCTTGAAATGTTGATCATTTTAATATATAATATGTACATGAGAAAATTTATTATTGCTATTTTTACAATATTAATATTGCTGTTTGCAGGTTGTGCGCCCGAAACAACGGATGCGAGCATTAACGTTACGGGGATGGGAACGGTTATTTCCTTAAAACTTTACGGTGAGGAAAGCGAACAAGTTCTTGAACTTCTTTTAGATGAGTTTGACAGGATCGATAACGCTTGCTCTTTGACTAAGGGCGATTCTGAAATCAACAGATTAAATGAAACGGGCGTAACTGACAATAAGTATATTATCGAGCAGGTGAAAGGGATAGACTTTTCGCAGGATTCCGGCTTTGATATAACCATCGGAAGTGTTACTTCCTTATGGAATATCGGCTTTGAAAATGCAAAGAAGCCTGAGCACAGCCAAATAGAAAAGGCTCTTTTATCTGTTGGCTTTGAAAAAACGCGCTTTGAAAATGATAAATTTATTTTAGCGGAAAACCAAAAACTTGATCTTGGTGCTGTAACAAAAGGATATGCGCTTGATAAAGCAAAGGAGATTTTGGAAAAGCATAATATTTCGGGTGCGGTTGTAACTGTTGGCGGAACTGTTCTTTTTTACGGCAACAATCCCAAAAACAAAAACTGGACCTGCGCGGTAAAAGATCCTTTTGATACCACTAAGTACTTAGGGACTTTTTCATTAAAAAGCGGTTTTGTTTCAACTTCGGGAAGTTACGAAAGATTTTTTTCAGAAGACGGCAAAACGTATCATCACATAATAGATGCTCGCACCGGATATCCAAGCGAGAGTGATGTTGTTTCCGTTACCGTAGTTTGTGAAAACGGGCTTTTATCCGATGCACTTTCTACCGTCTGCTTTATGGCAGGTGTTGAGGATGGTGCAAAAATTCTTGAAAAATACGGCGCAAAAGGCATTTTTGTTGAAAAAGACGGTAATATAACCGTTGTTGGAGATATTGATTTTGAAAAAGCATAGATTTATACAAATTGCCGATATAATTCTTATAGTTTCAGTTCTTATATGTGCCTTTTTATTTATGACGTCAAAAAATACTAACGATCCTTGCGTTGCGATAATATACGTTGACGGGCAGGAATATAAGCGCATCGATCTTGAGAAAAATATTGAAGATCAATTAATTGAAATAGGTAACGTGAAAATTTACGTTAGCGGTGACGGTACCGTAAAGGTAAATCAATCGGATTGTCCCGATAAGGTTTGCATGAATGGCGGTGCAATTTCAAAGGCAGGCTCAACTATTGCCTGTGTGCCCAACAAAATAGTTATAACCATTGTAAAAAATAATAATTATGTTGACGGAGTAACGGGATGAAAGCAAAGAAAATTGCCTTTTTGGGCATTATGGGCGCCCTTGCCATAGCCGTTTCCTTTATTGAAAGTCTTTTTAATATTCCGTTTTTACCGCCCGGCGCAAAACCGGGACTTTCAAATATAATAACTCTTTCGGCGTATTTTATTTCCGGCACATGGGGAGTTCTTTACATTGTAGTTGTAAAAGCACTGTTTGCGCTTATAACACGGGGCGGAATTGCCTTTATACTTAGTTTTTCAGGCGGAATGGTTTCTGCCTTAATAATGATACTGTTGTTAAAAATGAAAAAATGCCCTTTTTCCGTTATCGGAATTTCCGTAATCGGCGCAATTTTTCATAATATGGGACAACTTGTTGCTTCAATATTTGTAACAAAAACGGTATCGTTAATTTATTATTTGCCTGCGCTTCTTATTTTTGCGGTCGTTGCAGGCTTGGTTACGGGTACTGTTCTTAAAGTACTCAAACCGTTGTTGAAAAAAGCAGGAGGAGAATTATGAGAGAAACTGCGATCAAGACCAGCCGTGGGGGAGTAAACGTTCCTCACAACAAAAACACAAAAGAATTGTCTTGTGTGCGAATACCTGAACCTAAAACGGTGGTTATTCCCATGCAGCAATGTATCGGCGCACCTTGCACGCCCTTGGTAAAAGTGGGCGATACGGTCAAGGTTGGCCAGAAAATAGGTGATAGCGAAAAATTCGTTTCAGCACCTATTCATGCTTCCGTTTCAGGTGTAGTTAAGGCTATTTCCGATATCCGTCTTTCAAACGGAAACCTTTCAACGGCAATAACCATTGAATCTGACGGACTTATGACATTTGATGAAAGCATAAAAGCACCTAAAGTTGAAACTAAAGAAGATCTTTGTAAAGCCGTAAGAGAATCGGGTGTAGTAGGCTTAGGCGGTGCAGGTTTTCCCACTCATGTAAAATTAAACGTTCCCGAAGATAAGAAGATAGATACCCTTATTATCAACGCTGCCGAGTGTGAGCCGTATATTACCGTTGACTACCGTGAAGCACTTGATAATTCTTGGGACGTGCTTTCAGGCGTTTACACATTGGCTGAAATTTTAAAGATCGAAAACGTTGTAATTGCCGTTGAGGATAATAAGCCTGAAGCAATCAGAATTTTAAAAGCCGTTCAGAAACAAAGCGATACTGATCAAAGGCTCACAACTATTATGACTTTAAAGAGCAAGTACCCCCAGGGCGCTGAAAAGATGATCGTTTTTTCTGCAACGGGCAGAAAAGTTCCTTTAGGAGGACTTCCCTCTGACGTTGGTTGTATCGTTATGAATATTGCCACCGTTGCCTTTATTTCCCGTTATTTAAAAACGGGCAAACCACTTGTAAGCCGATCTCTTACTATTGACGGTTCTGCAGTTAAAGAGCCTAAAAACGTTCGCGTTCCAATCGGCACGAAGATTTCTGAGGTTATTGATTTCTGCGGCGGTTTTTTGGAAGAACCTAAAAAGATCCTTATGGGCGGACCTATGATGGGCGTTGCCATTTGCGAAGTTGATGCACCTATCTTAAAGCAGAATAACGCAATTCTTGCATTTTTAAAAGAAGATGTTAAAGAAGAGTTGCCTTGTGTAAAATGCGGTAAATGCGTTGAAGCCTGTCCTATGAATTTAGTACCCTCTTTCTTAAAAAAGGCTACCGACTTAAAGGATACGGATAAACTTAAAAAGTTAGGCATTACTGCATGTATGGAATGTGGTTGCTGTTCATATTCATGCCCCTCAGGCATCCCGCTTGTTCAGCATATGCGCCTTGCAAAACAATATTTAAGGGAGGAGAAAAAATGAGATTATCAGTAAGTTCATCGCCTCATTTAAAGGGAAAAGATACTACTCAAAGAATCATGCTTGACGTGATAATTGCACTTATTCCCGCCCTTGTAATGTCAATAGTTTACTTTGGCATTTCTGCACTTTTAATGACGGTTGTTTGTGTTGCAACCGCAGTTTTAGCAGAATATCTTTCCCGTAAAGTAATGAAAAGAAACAACACAATTTCCGATCTTTCGGCAGTTGTAACGGGTCTTTTATTAGCCCTTAACTTGCCATCAACTTTGCCCTTGTGGATGGGCGCTTTCGGAAGTATAGTTGCTATCGTTGTTGTAAAACAGTTTTTCGGCGGTTTAGGTCAGAATTTTGTAAACCCCGCCATTTCAGCAAGAATTATTTTGATGCTCTGCTTTGCAGGCGCAATGACAAACTGGGTTGCTCCCTTTGACGGTGTTACAAGCGCAACACCTCTTACACCGCTTTCAGGAAAAGAAGGCACGTTGCCTGAACTTTGGCAGATGCTTGTTGGCTTCCACGGCGGAAGTATGGGAGAAACCTGCTCGCTTGCACTTATTTTAGGCGGAATATATCTTGTTATTAGAAAAGTTATTTCTCCCATTATTCCATTAACTTTTATCGGAACAGTATTTGTTTGCTCGCTTTTTAAAGGCTTTGAGTTTGCCGTTTATAATATTCTTTCAGGCGGACTTATGCTTGGTGCCATCTTTATGGCAACCGATTACGTTACTTCGCCTATTACAAAATCAGGCAAAGTTATTTACGGCATTGCCTGCGGACTTATAACCATTTTAATTAGATTCTGGGGCTCGCTTCCCGAAGGTGTTTCCTATGCAATTCTTTTAATGAATATTCTTACGCCCCACATTGATAATCTTACACTTCCTAAGCCTTTCGGTGCTAAAAAGGAGGGTAAGCAATGAAAAAGTTTAAAGAAATTTTAATGCCTGCCATTGCACTTTTTATCATATGTCTTGTTTCGGCATTTTTACTGGCAGGAACAAACGATCTTACGAAGGATAAGATTCAGGAAAATATTGAAAAACAAAAAATCGAAAGCCGTAAAGAAGTTTTCAAAACGGCTGAAAACTTTATTGATGATTCCGTAATAGAAATTGACGGTAAAACAGTTGAATATTGCGTTGCCGTTGACGGAGAAAACAATAAGTTAGGTTATGTGTTTACCTCAACAAATAAAGGCTACGGCGGTGACGTTTCCGTTATGACTGCCATTGATATTGAGGGTAAAGTAATCAAAAGCGTTGTTCTTTCGATGGATGACGAAACACCCGGTTTAGGTCAGAATGCAGGGAAAGAAGATTTCCTCAAACAGTTTGAAAATAAAACGGGAATATTCTCTTTTGTAAAGCAGAACGGCGAAAACAATAATATTGAAGGTGTTACAAGCGCAACCTTTACTTCAAAGGCGGTAATTGAGTGCGTAAATGATGCACAAAAAGCATTTTCAAAGTTAGGGGGCGAACAATAATGGCTGAAAAGAAATCGTTATTTAGCGAATTTTCCAAGGGTATTATTAAAGAAAACCCCGTTTTAAGGCTCGTTTTAGGTACTTGCCCCACGCTTGCAGTTACAACTTCACTTTCTTCGGCTATCGGTATGGGCCTTGCGGCAACACTTGTACTTGCTTGCTCAAATACCGTTATTTCGCTTTTAAGAAAAGTTATTCCCCAGAAAGTAAGAATCCCTGCATATATCGTTGTTATTGCATCTTTTGTTACTATCGTGCAGATGCTTGTTAAAGCCTTTGTTCCATTCTTAGATGCACAACTTGGCGTTTACTTGCCCCTTATAGTTGTAAACTGTATCATTCTTGGCAGAGCAGAAGCCTTTGCAGGTAAAAATCCCGTTCTTGCTTCGCTTTTTGACGGACTTGGTATGGGCGTCGGCTTTACGGCGGCATTAATGTGCATGGGCATTGTTCGTGAAGTTTTGGGCGCAGGCGTTATCGACCTTACAAGTTACGTTGACGGACTTAAAATAGAAATTCCTTTCTTGAAAGATAATCCGTTGCTTATATTTATTCTTCCCCCTGGCGGATTCTTTGTGTTTGGCATGCTTATGGCTTGCGTCAACAGACTTGCCGAGAAAAAAGGCAAGCCTAAAGCGGAACTTAATTGCAGCGGTTGTCCCATGAAAGACAACTGTCAGAAAAACTGCGCGGAAAAGGAGGCTTAAAATATGACTGTGTTATTTTCAATTCTTTTAACAAGTATATTGACCGAAAACTTCGTGCTTGCACAGTTCTTAGGTATTTGCCCCTTTTTAGGCGTTTCTAAAAAACTCGATACGGCTTTAGGCATGAGCGTTGCAGTTATATTCGTTATGGCTGTTTCAACGGCGGTGTGCTATCCCATTAACGTGTTTATTTTAGGCGAAAAGTTTGAGTATCTGCAAACGATCGTGTTCATTCTTGTTATTGCGGCACTTGTTCAGCTTGTTGAGATTCTTTTGAAAAAATATATGCCTCCCTTATATAACGCGCTGGGAATTTATTTGCCGCTTATTACCACCAACTGCGCAGTTTTGGGCGTTGTTCTCTTAAACGTTGATAACGGCTATAATTTTGCACAGTCCATGTTCTCGTCCGTTGGTGCAGGTGTTGGCTTCATGGTTGCGATGATCATGTTCTCAGGCGTAAGAAGCAAAATGGAAAACAGCGATATTCCCGCCTTTTTAAAGGGACTTCCAATTACGCTTATTGCCGCAAGCCTTGTTTCCGTTTCATTTATGGGCTTTGCGGGAATAGTTGAAAATTTAATAGGATAAGGGGGACGGGCAAATGGATATTTTAATTGCAGTTGTAATCGTTTCCGTTATCGGAATTATAATCGGTATAGGCTTATCGGTGGCATCAAGTTTCTTTGCCGTTCCCAAGGATGAAACAGAAGAAAAAATAAGAGAATGTCTGCCGGGTGCAAACTGCGGTGCTTGCGGATTTTCAGGGTGCGACGGTTATGCCGCGGCAATCGCTAAAGGCGAAACGGATAACATTTCCCTTTGTGCGCCGGGTGGTAACGATACTGCCCAAAATATTGCGGAAATTACAGGAAAAGCGGCAGAAGATGTTCTTCCCGTTGCGGCAGTTGTAAGATGTAACGGAAACTGTAATAACGCGCCTTTAAAACTTGAATATGAGGGCATTAAAACTTGCAAGGCGGCAAGTATGATGTTTGGAGGACAAAAGACCTGCATCCACGGTTGTTTAGGGTACGGTGACTGTCTTTCATCTTGCGATAACGGTGCTATTTCTATTTGCGACGGTGTTGCAAGGATTGACGTTTCCAAGTGCGGTGCTTGCGCAAAATGCGTTAAAGCATGCCCTAAGGGACTTATTGATATTCTTCCCGTAAACAAAAAGCAGGCAATCGTTATGTGCCGAAACTCGGAAAAAGGCGCGGTTGCACAAAAGGCTTGCACCGTTTCATGTATCGGTTGCGGAAAGTGCGCAAAGGTTTGCCCGGAAAATGCAATTACCGTTGAAAACTTCTTGGCTCGCGTTGATGCAAGCAAGTGTTCAGGATGCGGTGTTTGCGTTGGAAGTTGTCCTAAAAAGTGTATTGAACTTGTAACTTTATAAGATGAAACCCCGAAAAAATTTCGGGGTTTGTTTTTTAGGTAATTTTCGGACATGATCTAATATAAATTTCAGACATTTATTGATTTTACAAAAAAATGTTGCTATAATGATTTTAAGGTCAATGAAAGGAACTTTTATTATGCAATATACGATAGATGCCAAGGAAGGAAAAGAGTATGACGTTATCGTTTGCGGTGCAGGTACCGCGGGCGTTACGGCGGCAATATCAGCAGGCAGACAAGGTGCAAAAGTGTTGCTTGTTGAGCGTTCATTTCATGTAGGCGGTATGCTTACTGAGGGTAACGCAGGTATTACTAAATTCACAGATCATTGTAAAGATCCCGAACAGTACAAAAGGGAAGTTTTGGACGTTTTAAAAACCGATCCCAGAAGCGTTCAGGTGGCAGGGGGACTTGCTCACGAAATATGTATGAAACTTATTGAAATCGGTGGCGGAACGCCTACTCACGGCGATTGCGGAAGTTACGTTTTTTCCGAAAGATATTCCTTTGAAAACTTGCTTATTCAAATGCTTAATGAAGCAAATGTTGAAATTCTTTACGATAGCCGTGTGTGCACAGTAAATAAAGATGGCGATACTCTTAAAAAGATAGTCGTTGTAAATAAAGACGGTTTCACGGAATTTTCGGCAAAATGCTTTATCGATTGTACCGGTGATGCTGATCTTTCGGCACTTTCTGATGTTGAATGGTACTACGGCGCCAATGAAAATGACGTTATAGAATGTGACGGCAAAATAAAGGTGGGTAATGCTCAGCCTATGGGCGTAATGTACCGCGTTGAAAACGTTGATTTTGAAAGTCTTTTTGAATATCTTAAAGAAAATCCGGGCTTTGTAATGCAATCGGCGGCGCTTATGAGTTTTGATGATATTCTGGAAAGTTATAAAAAGGGTGATATGTGCTGTTTCAATATTTTATGCACCAACCCCGATCCCGTATCGGCGCAACAATATCCCCAAACTTGCGTGCAGATCTACGTTTCACCGTCAAAAACGGGCGCAATATTATTATCCTACGGACCTACACACAACTGCTATTCAGGTAACGGTTTAGATGCTTCTGTGCTTTCAGAAGCGCAAAATCTTATGGTTGCAGGTGCCCTTGAAATTACCGAAATTCTTCGCAGAGAATATCCTTGCGGATTTAAAAATGCCAAGGTTACCCACGTTCCCG
Source organism: Clostridia bacterium (assembly GCA_045603265.1). Lineage (GTDB taxonomy): Bacteria > Bacillota > Clostridia > Christensenellales > QALW01 > UMGS1322. The sequence goes on along the minus strand of JAZULU010000267.1, from coordinate 7,269 downwards.
ATATCGGTGTTCGCGAAACAAGACATATTATCGGCAAATATATTATGACCGCCAATGATATTCTTACTTGCCGAAATTTTGATGATTCCATCGGCTGCGGCGGACATCATATTGATTCAAACGTTGGCAATGAGGATATGAAAAACGTTAAAATGCACCATTGGCGTTTTCATGTGCCTTTTAGAGTAATGTTGCCCGAAAAAGTAAAGAATCTGCTTGTTGCAGGCAGAGCCGTTTCGGCAACAAAACTTGCAAGCGGTGCATTGCGCGTAACCGTATGTTGCATGGAAATGGGTGAAGCAGCAGGTATCGCCGCCGCAATATCCGCCAAAAACGGAGTTTCACCTGATGAAATCGATGTAAAAGAAGTACAAAAGATACTTCTTAAAAACGGTGCTATCCTATAAGTAAGCATAAAAATATCAACGGGATGTGTTAATGCACATCCCGTTTTTCTATTTTACGTCCGTCAGCGCGCCGATGAAGATGGGCAGATTGCTTTGGGTGTCAATTATCATATAAACAAAGGGTCTGTCTAAAATTACTTCTTTGGGTTTTACGGTTATTTCCGCTGCGGCGTCGTTCATTGCAACAACTGTTGCGGCACCTGCTTTTGTGCCTTTTTCGCCAACCTCGATGTGGGTTTTGTGCAAAACCTTATCGATATATAATTGCCGTTGTGAAAGATTGGAAAAATCGGCAAGGTGTATATCAAAAGCGTTGGGCATACCCATGTTTTTCAGCGCTTCGTTTAACGTTACAGAATAATCGTAACTGAACTTTGGCAGTTTGCACTTAACCGATTCTTTTGTTTGGTTTGCAATAAGATTTTTAATATCCGCGCCGTTAAGATTTTCTATATATTCGCCGATATCGTTTTTGGGAAGAAGGGCAACAAAGGCATATTTTCCGTTTCTGTATTTTTTCATAAAGCCCGTTGCGCTCGCATCTTCAAGGTAATAATATTCGGTTGAACTCATCATTTTTACCTTTTGCTTTTCACCGGAAACAGATGTGAAAGTGCCGTCAGAAACTTGGTCTTTCTTGTACACATCTGACCACTCCGCCTCAAAGGCAAGGGCATTTATAAGAAGCATTCTGGAATCTTTAACGGATTCGTCAACGATATTATCGATCATGCCGTCGGTGTTTTCTTTTACCCATGAATTGACTTTTCGTACGGTTGAATTATTGAACGTTTCCTTAAAAACGCCTGCGCCGTAATAGTCGGCATTTGCTTGAAGAAAGTCTTCTTTTGCGATAAACTCACCGTCATCGTTAATCCAAATGGAGTTGGCAACTTGAATTTCGTCACCGGAAAGAGAAGAAACGTATTTATAAATTTCTTCGTTAAGCGTTTCGGTTGATAAACCTAAAACCTCTTCCATTTGTGCTTTTGTTTCACCGCCTGCGCCGTTTAATGTCATTGCAAGAGCAAGTTTTACAGAAAGGGGAGAAAAGAGCGCGTTTTCATCTTTAAAATTTTCTTTTAAAAGTTCAACGGCAAACTCATACTGTGCATCCTTGAACTTCTCTGAGGGCGTGCCCGTAAGATTTTCTATATTCTGCGTATAACCCTCTGTCAGATCTTTTGGCTCTTGAGCGCAGGCACAGAATAAAATAAGAACGAGAAATAATGCTAAGAATTTTTTCATATTATCACCTCTTGTATTTTATAACGAGCACAAAAAATATTGTAATTTTTTTGCACTCTTTGGTTGACGGATACTCAATAATTAATACCTCAACCTCTATACATAAAACGCTTTAAACCGGTGATTCATTACATTATTTTTCAATAAAATGATATTTTTGGGTTAAGAAATCGCCGCGCAGGTAGGGAACAAGACCTACGCTCATAAGCGTTGACCCCTTAAATGACTGTTCAAGTTCGGGAACAAAATAGGTTTTGTTTTCGTCAAGACCTGCCATTTTTACATGGGGTTTAGGTCCGTTATAGGTGAATTTTCTCTGATAGAAAACAAGAATAGCCTTTGTTTTGTCCTTTGAAACTACGGCTTCTGCAAAGTAGTTTGATTCAAAGGGATTTTTAATGCGGTAAAGGTCGCCCTTTAAGATAAGATCGGCATTCCACTCCTTATATTCATCAACAACTTCCTTTGCGGTTTGACGGTCTTCATCAGTAAAACTTGAAGCATCAAGCTCATAGCCGAAAGCACCTAAGCCTGCAATATCTGCACGGCATTTTATAGGTGCGTTTCTTTTAAAGGAGCCCGGATGCACTGCCGTTACGTGACAGCTCATACTTGATAAGGGATAGCATATACTTGTTCCGTACTGAACACGCGTTCTGTCCTCAATATCAGTGTTATCACTTGTCCAGGTCTGGGGGAAATAGTAAAGCATTGCCGCGTCAAAGCGTGCGCCGCCGCCTGAGCAACCCTCAAAGAAAATATGGGGATTGGCTAAAATAATTCTGTCCATAATATCGTATAAGCCTAAAGCGTAGCGGTGGGCAAATTCTCTCTGCCTTTCTGCAGGAAGTCCCTTTGAAACGGATTCCGTAACACAGCGGTTTGAATCCCACTTAACGTAATCAATATCGTTTTCGTGGAGTACGGTGTTAATAACGTCAACAATATAATCACGAACGTCTTTTCTTGTTAAATCAAGGACTAACTGACCTCCGCCTCTGCCCGTGCAATGGGGGCGGTTTTCCGTTTGAATGGCAAAATCGGGGTGTGCGCGGTAAAGGTCGGAATCAATGTTTAACATTTCAGGCTCAAACCACAAGCCGAATTTTAAGCCTTTTTTGTGAGCATAATCGGAAATACCCTTTAAGCCGTTAGGCAGTTTTTCGTAATTTACAAACCAATCGCCCAAGCCTGATTTTTCATTGTTTCTTACGCCGAACCAGCCGTCATCAAGAACAAATGTATCAAATCCCGTACCTTCAACACCGTCAATAATAGCCTTTAATTTTTCTTCGGTAAAGGTAAATGAAGTACCCTCCCAGTTGTTGATAACAAGTGGACGCTTTTTGAAAACATAGTTCTTGTTTACAAGGTGGTTGCGGTAAACATCGTGGAAGGCTCTGCTCATTGCACCGATGCCCTCATAGGAATAGGAGATAACGGCTTCGGGAGTTTCCAAAGCTTCGCCACTTTCCAAGGTCCAGGCAAAATCAAAATCATTGATACCGCCTGAAATATATGTATCGCCACCGTGGGTACCTTGCGCTTTTAAAGTAAAGGATGAAGAATAAACGAGGTTTACGCCGATAACCTCACCGCTTGTTTCCGTAGCGTTTTCCGATAAAATTCCCATAAAGGGATTTAACGTGTTTGAGGAGGTTGTGCGCTTTGAATCAATGGTGATAACACCTTGTAAAAGAGGGGTTATCTGAATGGATCTTTCCCTTGCCCATGAACCGTAAAGGGACATGATCTTATAGTTGTTATCGGGCAACTGCAAGGTGAAAGAATAAGCACGGTCAAGAACGATCTTATCCTTGCCCAAATTTTTATAAACGATTCTTCTTGATAAAACATTGCAGTCGTCATAAAGGGTATAATAAAGGTCGGCACAGAATAAAGTTACCTTATCTTTTAAGTGAATAACAAGAGTTTCACCGCCCGTCATTGAAGGCATGTTTGAAATTTTCGGTTTTTCTGCTAAAATCTCGTAACCGTCATATAAAAGTTCGGAAATTCTGTCCCCGTTTTTGTTTATAACGTGCACTGTAGGCTCGCGGTAATCGCCCGTTCCGTAAAAGGAAATTTCCGGTGCCTTAAATTCATAGGACATTCCTTCGGGAGGACTGTTGAAAAGGGCGTTTGAACCACCGGTGAGGGTATATGAAAGATCATCCCTGCCGATTCTTTTGCCGAAATATAAATGCTCAAGATAATTCTCATTTAACCTAAAGGCATATGTTAAATTTGTGCTTTCAAGATAAAAGGTTTTAGTCTCTTCAATAAAAGTAATAGCCATAAAATAAACTCCTTAATTCTTTTTGTTATATTATACATAACAAAATGTGAGATTACAATAGCAAAATGTGTGTTTTTTCACATAATTCTCAAAACATATTTGTTGATTTTTTTTCGGATATATAGTATAATACTAAAATATAATAGCAGTATTATGCTTTGCTGAAGGAGGCATTACATATGAAAAAATATTTCTTTACATCAGAATCGGTTACTGAGGGGCATCCCGATAAAATCTGTGATCAGATTTCAGATAGCGTTCTTGACGAGATTTTAAAGCAGGATGAAAAAGCGCGTGTTGCTTGCGAAGTTTCCTGCACAACGGGTCTTATTGTAGTTATGGGCGAAATTACCACAACTGCACAGATCGACATACAAAAAATTGCAAGGGAAACTGTTTTAGAGATCGGTTACGACCGCGCAAAGTATGGTTTTGACGGCAATACTTGCGGTGTTTTAACTGCACTTGATAAGCAATCCCCTGATATTTCAATGGGCGTATCTTCTGCATTGGAACAGAAGAACGGTGAAGAAGACGAAAAGTTTTCTACCGGCGCAGGCGACCAGGGTATTATTTTCGGTTATGCTTGTAATGAAACGGAAGAACTTATGCCTCTTCCCATATCGCTTGCCCACAAACTTTCAAAGCAGTTGACTTTGGTGCGTAAAAACGGTACGCTTCCTTATCTTCGTCCCGACGGGAAGACTCAGGTTACAATAGAATATCATGATGATACTCCCGTTCGCGTTGATGCTATTGTTGTTTCAAGCCAGCATGCACCTGAAATTGAGATGGAAGATCTGCGCAAGGATATTATTGAAAAGGTAGTTAAGCCTATTATTCCGCAAAATATGATGGATGAAGATACAAAATTCTATATCAATCCCACCGGAAGATTCGTTATCGGCGGACCTCAGGGCGATTCGGGATTGACGGGAAGAAAGATCATCGTTGATACTTACGGCGGATATTCCCGTCACGGCGGCGGTGCATTCTCGGGCAAAGATCCCACAAAGGTTGACAGATCCGCTGCATATTTTGCCAGATATATTGCAAAAAATATAGTTGCATCAGGCGCGGCAGATAAATGCGAAGTTCAACTTGCCTACGCTATCGGTGTTGCAAAACCCGTTTCCGTGCTTGTTGAAACTTTTAACACAAATAAAGTTCCCGAAGAAAAGATCGTAGAAGCAGTAAATACGCTTTTCGATATGCGCCCTCAAGCAATTATTGAAACATTACAGTTAAGAAAGCCTCAGTATAAGCAAGTTGCTGCATACGGTCACATGGGCAGAGAGGATCTTTCTGTTTTATGGGAAAAAACTGACAGAAAAGAAGATTTAAAGAAGTATTTAAACATTTAAGGAGAATATAATGGGACTTTTCGGATTCGGTGATAATACAAAAAGTCAACTGAAGAAACTTGAAAAGATCGCCGCAAAGGTTGAAGCACTTGATGGCTATATGCAGGGGCTTGGCGACGATGCTTTAAGAGCAAAAACAGATGAATTTAAAGAACGTTATAACAGCGGAAAAGAGGATCTTGACGATCTTCTGCCCGAAGCCTTTGCGGTTTGCCGTGAGGCGGCATGGCGTGTTTTAGGGCAAAAGCCTTTCCATGTGCAGATAATCGGCGGTATAGTTCTTCATCAGGGCAGAATTGCTGAGATGAAAACAGGTGAAGGTAAAACACTTACCGCAACTTTACCTGCATATCTTAATGCCATTGCAGGCAAGGGCGTGCACATCGTAACGGTAAACGAATATCTTGCAGGCTATCAGTCTGAAATGATGAGCAAACTTTTTAACTTTTTAGGTCTTTCTGTTGGTAACATCTATAATCAGATGGACCGCATTGACAGACAGAATGCTTACAATGCAGATATAACCTACGGTACAAACAGTGAGTTCGGCTTTGACTATCTTCGCGATAACATGGCAAAGCACGGCGCTGATCGTTCGCAGCGCGAACTTTTCTTTGCAATCGTCGATGAAGTTGACAGTATCTTAATTGACGAAGCAAGAACACCTCTTATCATTTCAGGCGCAGGGCAGGAGTCCTCTGAAATGTATATAAAAGCCAATCAGGTAGTTAAAAACTTTTCAGGTATAGAGGAAAAAGAAAAGGCTTCAAAACTTGATGTTGTTGATGAAGAATATGAAAAAGAACGTCTTAAACACGATTTCACTCTTGACGAAAAAGCAAGAACTGTTGCTTTAACGGAAACGGGTGTTTCAAAGGTTGAACGCGCCTTGGGCATTGAAGATCTTTCCGATCCCGATAACACCGAGGTTGCCCACCACATCAACCAGGCATTAAAGGCAAACTTCCTTTTTAAGCGCGACCGCGACTACATCGTAAGCGATGACGGTCAGGTAAAGATCGTTGATGAATTTACCGGCCGTATTTTGGAAGGCAGAAGATATTCAGAAGGTCTGCACCAGGCAATCGAAGCCAAGGAAAACGTTAAGATCGAACGCGAAAATCAGACTCTTGCAACAATTACCTATCAGAACTATTTCAGAATGTACAAAAAACTTTCAGGTATGACGGGTACTGCAAAGACTGAGGAAGAAGAATTCCAGGGCATTTATAAACTGGACGTTGTTTGTGTTCCCACCAACAAGCCCATGATCCGTGAGGATATGAACGACCGCATCTATAAAAGCGTTAAAGATAAGTTTAATGCAGTTGTTGATGAAGTTGTTGAAAGACATAAGACCGGTCAGCCCGTGCTTGTAGGTACAGTTTCCGTTGAGATTTCCGAAGTTTTAAGCGAGCTTTTGAGAAGACGCGGTGTAAAGCATGAAGTTCTTAACGCAAAGCACCATGCAAAGGAAGCGGAGATCGTTGCTCAGGCAGGCAGACTTAACGCCGTTACCATTGCCACCAATATGGCAGGCCGCGGTACCGATATTCTTTTAGGCGGAAACCCTGATTTCATGGCACGAAAAGAACTTAAAGGTCAAGGCTATGAAGATGATAAGATCGACCTTGCAACAGGTCATCAGAAGACCGACGATCAGGAAATTCTTGATTTAAGAGAAAAATATAACGCTCTTTATTTAAAACATAAAGAACTTACCGATAAGGAACACGAAAAGGTTGTTGAGGCAGGCGGTCTTTGCATTTTAGGTACTGAACGCCACGAATCAAGACGTATTGACAACCAGTTGCGCGGTCGTGCAGGCCGTCAGGGCGATCCAGGCTCAAGCTGCTTCTTCATTTCCTTTGAAGATGATCTTATGCGCCTTTTCGGCGGTGACAGAATGCAGGCTCTTGCCGGCAAGGCGCTTGACGGTGATATGGCACTT
>JAZULU010000266.1:0-7053 GCA_045603265.1 Clostridia bacterium | reverse complement strand
AAACACAAACCCCTGCATAATTTTTCCAGGGGTTTGTTTCCGTCGTTGCATTTCACTTGCAAAATGCGGTCATTTACGTCTGTGTAAACTCCCTTTTTTGCAAGTTCAGCGCCTTGGCTTGCAAGGGTTTCTCGAACTCTGACAGTTTGCTGACAAAGTCAGCAGACTGAAGGGGGAAGACAAAGTCTTCCCCCTTGAATTAAAGTCTAATTTTTTGTAACCGTAAGAATATAATCAGTTGCTTCGGGCTTTTGAGGGATAATAAATTCTTGACCCTTAATGTTTTCTGAAATAAGAGTATATTCGCCTGATTTTGTGTTAAACCATTTTGCCGTATATGTTGCAGTTTCGTCCATGTTAATAATTTTACCAACGGGATCGGTGTCGCGGTCGTAAAGATAAACGATATAAAGCTCATCTTCAATGTGAGCAACAGCATAGTTTTGTCCACTTAAATGGGTAAATACTTTGCCGTAATCGTAGTCGGGAGTCAACTTCCACCAATCAATGTTTTCAAAGAAATTTCTAACAATAGTCATCTGCTTGCTTATTGGCGCATTGATCATATCTGACCAGAAAATTTGTTTGTCAGGAATTGAAATAACGTCAACACCGTCAAAACCGTCAGCATTCTGTGCGTAGTGCCCATCATAAACCCACATATCTTCTGCACCGTAAGCGCAACCGCATAGACCGCATAAGAATGAAATCCACGTTTGCACGCGAGCACCGAATTCCTTTGTGTAAAGATGATCGTAACGACCTTCGTAATTTATAATAGGCTTGCCTTGTCCGTTTTCCCAAAAATCCTTGGGAAGATCAAAATTGAACTGCTGATCAACACACGGGCGCCATTGTATTGCCCACCAAGTGTGACCCTTTGTATTATAAAAAATAGAGCCTCTGTTTTTGCCTGTTCTTTCATTTTTTGTTGGATCGTATTCGTTATAACCACCATCGCAGAATGATGAAGGTACTCCGCCAAGGCAACCAACGCCTGCAGTGTTCACCTGATGAGCGCTTGTGGGATGATGATAAGGATCTATTGAAGTGATGATCTCGCACATTTTTTTATACATTTCGGGCAAAGGTTCTCTGTTCCATAAATCGTCAACTTCCTGCCCTAAAGTCCACAAAACGGGGAAGGACGCGTATCTTGCAACCCAATAACGAACAAGATTTTCAAGATTGTTTCTAAATTCTTCTGTTGCTTCGCCTAAAGCAGGGAACAAAAGTTCAGCGTTGGCGTGAACAAAACCTTTTTGGGCAATGTATTTAAAATAACCGTCAAAGTATCTGAAACCCTCAATATCGCTTTCATCAATGGTGCCTTTTTCAACCTTGTATTTTCTGCCCAAAGGCTCAGTTTGATAAACGGTAAAGCCTTGTTCCCAACGTCTGTCGCAGATATATTTAAAATGAGATTCGCACTTTATATCGCCTGCACGGGGGCCGGGCTCATCAAATTCTTCTTTTTGAACGTTCCAATGGGTGTCGCCTAAATAGAAGAAAGGTGTGCCGTCGTTGTACATAAGATATCTTACGCCCGGTTCGGTTTTTAAGAAACCGCGCTTGTAAATTTCAAGATCACCTTTATAAGGCTCACAAACAACCGTGCCTGAAATACCGTTTAATCCTAAATCTTTGCCTTGCGCCTTTACGGTATATTCCCACGTACCCAATTCTGTTAAAGCAAAGCGCACGCGCCAATCACAGCCACCGTCCCAGAAACCGGGGATGACAAGCGTTGTGCCTGATTCTGTATTTTTAAAAACAACGTCAATAGAGGCTTCATCAATGTTTTTTACATTGGAATTTGCGGTAAAAGAAATTTCGCTCGAAACCCATTTTTCAATAGTCATAAGTATCACTCCTTATTTTTTATTAGTTGTATTTTATCATAATGAAACAGCAATTACAATACTTTTTGTTGTATTTTATCATCAATTTGTTTGTAGTCAAGGGGCGAAAGACCTGTGTATTTTTTAAATTGCTTGCAGAAATATGAAGCATCGGTAAAGCCGAGAATATCTGCAATTTCCGTAACGTTCAGATCATCAAAAACAAGATATTTTTTTGCTTTTTCTATTTTTGAAGTCATTCGATATTCAATGGGGGATTTTTTTGAATATTCTTTAAAAAGCCTGCGGAAATAAATCTCACTTACGTTGCACATTTTTGCAATTTCTTTAATTGAAAGTTCCTGGGAAACATCATTTTCCAGATATTCAATACCTTTTTCAATGGCGGAGAATTTCTTATTTAAAGTTTGCTTTTTTAGAATAAGCGTGAAAATATCGTAAAGACCTGCTTTCATTATGGCAGGACTGGGAAAGAGAGATTCTGAAGAAAAATCTATTTTATCAACAAGATTTTTCACATCTAATCCTGAAAAAACTAAAATATCGTTATCAAGAATAAATTTTTCTCCAAAAGAATCGTAAAGATAAAAATTGATTCCTACTGTGTTAGAAGTATCATTTTTAAAATCAAAAAAGCGTACGGTATATTCACTGCCCTCAGGCACATAAACAAGACTGCCTGCTTCAACCGAAATAATACTTTTGTCTTTTAACGTATATTCAGCGCAGACGTTATCAAGATATAAAAACATACTTGTTTTCTTAGGTGAATTTATTGATGAGAATATTTTGTTTTGTATCCAATATTGTTTCAAAGCATTTATAACGTCTACCGAATAATTATATCCGTAAAGTTCACTTAATGGAATAGTTTTCATAAAACATTACCTACCACCTTTTATTTATAATACACTATCATGAAAGAAAATGTCAATAAAAAAGTATCGAAAAGTTATATAATTGTATCGTAAAATTACATTACTTTTGAAAAAGAAAATGTTATAATAACTTTCGTAAAGGAGTGATTTAATTGAAAAAAATAACAGTTGCAATATTAGGTTGCGGTAACAGAGGTCAATGTTATACTGAACAACTTTTAAAGCGTGATGACAGATTTTCGGTAACTGCAATATGCGATACCAATCCCGATCAGATAGAAAATATGAATAAACTTTTTAAACTTAATGCTGAAGAATATACTGATGTTGATAAGTTTTTGGAAGAAAAACGTGCAGATCTTTTAGTTATATCTACGCCTGACAGATGCCATGTGCCTCAGGCGGTAAATGCGCTATATCTTGGCTACGATCTTTTGTTGGAAAAACCCATAAGCGATTCAAGGGAAGAACTTGAACAGTTAATAAAGGCGCAAAAGGAAACGGGCAAGATAGTTATGGTTTGTCACGTTCTTCGTTACGGTGCAGGTTACAGAAAATGCAAGGAACTTATTGATTCAGGTGTCATTGGCAGACTTTATGCCATTGATGCTTCTGAACGCGTTGTATACTGGCATTGGGCACAGGCCTACGTTCGCGGAATCTGGGCAACAATGGAACATTCACATCCCACCATTTTAGCAAAATGCTCACATGACCTTGATCTTTTGCAGTATTATGCCGATAGTGAGTGCGATACCTTATCTTCATTAGGAGAACTTGGCTTATTTAAAAGAGAAAATGCACCTGAAGATTCTACTGAAAGATGTATTGATTGCCCTCATATCGATACTTGCCCATACTCAGCAAAAAGAATATATATCGATTCATGGAAAGAAAAGGGGAAACCGGATTATATGTGGCCATACTATCGTGCATGCGCTACCAATCCGATTACCGAAGAAGGTCTTTATGCTGGCATAAAAACGGGCGATTTTGGCAGATGTGTTTATAAATGCACTGTTGATTTTGCGGACCATCAGTTTGTTCAGATGCAGTTTAAAAACGGAGTAAAGGCATCGCTTAAAATGGTGTTCGGCGCAGAGCATGGCAGAAGGATCTCGTTCTACGGCACTATGGGTGAAATAGTTCTTGAAGAAAGGGAAGATACGATAACCGTTATGCCTTTCGGAAAAGAAAAGGAAGTAATAAAGATCGGTGCCATTATCGAAGGCGGTCACGCTCACGGCGGCGGCGACAGTATGCTTGTTGAAGAACTTTACGATATGCTTACGTTAGAAAAGGATATAGTTACAAGTCTTAATAAATCGGTAGAATGTCATCTTATGGGTATTGCGGCCGATGAATCAAGAATGATGGGCGGAAAAAAAGTAAAAGTACATATTTAAGTGAGAAAAATTTTATGAAATATCTTGTTGAATTTTGCGAAAAATTTGAATATCCCCTTGAAGCAACTAAAGAATTAAAGAGGGCATACAAAAAATCCTTGAATCACCAAAGGCAGTTGAACCGTTTAATTATTATATAGAAAAATACAATTTTTATAAAAGGAGAAAATTTTATGTACAACATTAAACTTGAAGACTACGTTCCTGCGCCTAAACCTGCCACAACTGACAGAATCGTTGCGGCGCACTACTATGCCGCCTGGAAAAAGGGTTCCGCAGAAGTGCACAACGGCTTTGACGATTTGCACAATTTTCCTGAACGCACCCCTCTTATGGGATATTATGACGAGGAAAACCCTGTTGTTACTGATTTTGAAATCAAATGGGCATTGGAACACGGTATAAATTGTTTTATTTACTGTTGGTACCGCAGGGCTTTCAACTACGGAAAGCCGGTTACTTATGAGGCTTTGCGTTGTGGTCACGGTATTCACGAAGGTTTATTTAATGCAAAATACGGCAATATGATGAAGTTTGCCATAATGTATGAAAACACTCTGCGTTGGAGCGGTACTGACAAAAATGACATTCTTGAAAACCTTATGCCCTATTGGACTGAAACATATTTCAAACGCGATAACTATTTAAAGTTTGACAACAAGCCCGTACTTCTTGTATGCGATAAAAATCGCCTTAACAGTTCTTTCACATCAGTTGAGGAACAACTTAAAACTTTTGATCTTTGTCGTGAATACGCAAAGAAACAAGGCTTTGACGGACTTTTAATTGCCGCCTGCACCTGGGAGCGTAACATTGTTGACGGTGATGATTATCTTGACAGTTTATCCCGCGGATACGATTTTCTTTTCCCTTATAATTCAGGTTATGCCCCTGAAAAGAATTTTCCGCCTGAAGAAACGGTTATCGAAAAGCAATGCGAAATGCTTGAAAAGCGTTTAGCACCTGCCCCAATGAATCAGATTCCCTGCGCTGCTTGTATGCGTGATGCAACACCAAGAACCACGGAAGCCTGGAAAAAATTAGGCGGTTATGATTTTAGCCAAATGACTATCTTCCACCTTTCCCCCGAAGGGTTCAGGGAAGTAATACGCAGAATGAAAGAAAGGGTTGATAAACTTCCTGACGGTGCATGGGGCAAAAGAATGTTTATAATTGATAATTGGAGCGAGTGGGATGAGGGGCATTACGTTTCGCCCTCCCATGAATACGGTTTTGGATATCTTCAAGCAATCCGCGAAGAATTAACAAAAAGGGATAATCTTCCCGATTACCGCATGCCCCGTGATTTAGGCATAACAAACCTTAATTCTTCCTGGGAAGAACCCGATTTAAGCGAAATATGCAAAAAGAAATTTAATTTGAAGTGAGGATAAAAAATGGATAAGAAATGGATTTACTTTATTCAATTATCAAACCACAAAAGCCCCGATACCGGTGCAGGCAGTATCGTTCGCACTTTTTATTTTCCCCAAGCAATCGAGGATGCTTACAAGCCTGAAAACAACGTAGACTTTTACGTATGGGATAGGGTTGTAACAAGGGCTGCCGAGTGCGGATATAACACACTTTTAATTGATTTGGGCGATGCAGTTCAATATAAATCGCACCCCGAAATCTCTGCACCCGATGCACTTTCCCACGAAGAATTGCGTGCGCTTTTAAACAAGGCACGTGCATTGGGTTTAACACCCATTCCCAAACTTAATTTTTCTTCTGTTCACCATAATTGGCTTAAAGAGTACAGCAGAATGGTTTCATCAAAGCTTTACCGCCAAATGACAGTTGATTTAATTAACGAAGTGTGCGAGCTTTTTGATAAGCCTGAACTTTTCCACTTGGGCATGGATGAAGAACATTCCTACAACTGCGCACAATGGAGTGAACTTACCGTTATGCGCTCCCCCGCGCTTATGCTTGAAGATTTTAACATTATGTTCGATGCCGTACGCAAAAATGGCTCCCGTCCCTGGATTTGGGCAGATTTATATTGGAATCATCCTGATTTTTTCCTTAAAAACGTAAATAAAGACATTGTTCTTTCCAACTGGTTTTATCTCCACTTCAAAGATTATCCTGAAACCGACTATCACAAGCGTGTTATTGAAGCCTTTAAGATTTTTGATGATGAAGGCTATGACCAGATACCTACCTGTTCGACCTACGCCAATCATACAAACCCTGCTGAAACCATTTTGTATGCACCAACAGTTATAACCGATGAAAAACTTTTAGGTTACTGCAATGCCCCATGGCTTCAGATAAGAGAAAATAACGAGCATCTTTTAATGGACTCCGTTGAAAGGCTTTGGTATGCACGAAAAAATTTCGCACCCGAAACGCTAAAATAGCAAAAAAGGTGCTGTAAAAAACAGTTTGAATAAAAAAGAACTACAAGTCTGCCAAAGTGGTAGGCTTGTAGTCTTTTTTTGTGATATAATTTACTTGCAATGACAAAATACATCAACGCAGTATATAATACACCATATCAGTTAAAATTACCAGTAGAAATTGAAAAACTAAAGAAATACGCAAAACACATAAGTATTTGCGGAGAAAGCAGAAACAGTTATTCAAAAAGCGACAACGATGCAACCTTTATGCGTGTGAAAAAGGATTATATGGGTAACGATCAGCTTTTGCCCGGCTACAACGTTCAGTTAGGAATATGTGATGAATATATAGCAGTATTTGACACAAAACAGTATGCTTCAGATACGGATTGTTTTCAACCCTTAATGGAAAAATTCAACAAAACGTATGGGAAATATCCTATGTATCCTGTGGCCGAAACAAGTATTCATAATGAAGTGCTGAGCAATCTGAATAGTACTCAAGGAGCTTTATTGTGAATGAACAGAAGTATACAGGCAGAAGATGCGTTTGGCA
>JAZULU010000265.1:0-2398 GCA_045603265.1 Clostridia bacterium | reverse complement strand
ACAAAGGTCTTTCCGTAATGGACTTCTGGATGGAAGTTGCTTCATACGTTGGCGAAATGGACGGCTACAAGCATCCCGGCTCAGCACATATGGACGTTATTGAATATGCTGATGAACGCTCTTTCAGGCTTGATAAAGCATCATGGCACACCTTCTGGGCATCTCAGGGCGGTCACAACATACGCATGATTCCCACAAAGGCTCGTTATTTTGCTTACTGCGCAACGGGAAAACCTGTAATCGAAGCAGAATATAACTACGAAGACATCAACTGCGGTGGCTTTACCGGTTACGATACTGCGCGACTGGGTGCATGGAACGCCATGATGAACGGTCTTGCAGGCTACACTTACGGTGTAACGGGCATTTGGGCAAACTGCTATTCAACTGAAGGCAACGTTGGCTGGTTCAATGGCTTTACAAGTTATAACTATGAGCCTTGGTATATGGGTCTTGATAAACCTGCCTCCTTTGAAATGGGATATTTGAAGAATTTCTTCCAAAACATTCCCGATTGGACCGCACTTAAATCAAGACATACAGAAATCAAGTACGCTGATTTCTTAAAGGGTAATGATAAGTACCTTATGTCCAAAGAAGACGGAAGCACCTTTATTGCATATTTTAGAAACGAAGATCTTGTAACAGGTAACATCTATAAAGTTGATCCTGCAAAAACTTATAAAGCAATGTGGTACAACCCTCTTACGGGCAAGTACATTAAAATTGCAGAAGGCATCACCGGCAGCGATTTTTACGTTGTTCCCGATAAGCCTAACACAAATGACTGGGCATTCATCTTAACTTCCGAAGAAATTGCAAACTGTGCTTTTGAAGAAGCCTATGTACAACCCACAAAGAGCGAAAACGTTGGTAACATTGTAACTCCATACAAGGTTTCAGCAATAGGCGGTATCTCATATGCAAATTCAAGACTCGTTGATAATACCCAGTATTTATACGACCTTGACGGTAAAAACGCTTGGGAGCCCTTTGCAGACCGTGTTACACAAACCATCATCTACGATCTTGGCGTACCCTATGACGTAACACAGATAAACCTTGTTCCCGCAACAGAAACCGTTCTTCCTTCTTACCGTATTGAGGGTTCTCTTGATAACAAAAACTGGACCATTATAGTAGATACTTCTCTTCATGAACAGACAATGTCGGCAGATGGCTCATTCTATCAAGAGGCGCTTACCGGCTCATACCGTTATATTAAGATACTTCTTCTTAACGCAAAGTCTACACCCCTTTCAAAATCAGACAGTATTGAGTATAAAACAGTCATAAACTCTCACTCAAACGTATCAGATCCTGACGTTTACTCACATACTGCAATCGCTGAGATCTCAGTGTTCAGTACAGGTCAGACTGATCTTAACAATCTTCTTGGTGATGCAACCACACCTGAGGGCATTACAGTTCAACTTATCCCCGTTGTAATTGCAGGTGCCGTTGCCTTGATCCTTATTGTTTTAACTTTCGTCTTTACAAAGAAGAAAAAAACAGAGGATAAATAATAAACATAAAGCCCCCATGGAGGAATATTAGAATGTATTTTATAACTTGCTTTAACCAAACTGGAAACGACTTCTCTGATGATATAAGAACTTTTGGTTTTTTCAAAGATATAAAAACTTGCCGAAAAGCTCTTAATGAGAATTGGTGCGATATGCATGAATGTTGTTACACCTTTGCCGTAATTGAACGAATAGAACCGGGCATCCATCCTAAATCCGAAAAGATTGCTTGGTTCAAGTGGGATAAGAACAAATCTGGATTTTTTGAGGTTGATAACCCCATAGACGCAGGCAATTTAAGCAATTATGCTATTGCCATTGGATAAGCCTATAAATCATAAAACAGAATGAGGTAAAAAACAAATAAAAAAAATTAAAACTTTATTTTATGAAATCGATGAAATATTGAACTCTAAAAGCGGTGAAGGTAAGTTGATTGCGCTCGGCAACTTCTCCCAACGAGCAACGCTCGTCGAACTCATAACCCGATGTGGGATATAGATCTTATCCTACAAAGAAACAAAGAAAAAGCAGTTCTTGCGAACTGCTTTTCTCTTTCGTTGGTTGCATTGGACTTATTAAAAAAGGAGACAAGAGAACCGTCCCCTTATCTCCCAAAACATAGAAAACCTCCTTAAAAAACTTTATCTGTTAAGCAATTCCTTATATTGATTTACAGAACGGTATCTTTTATTGTACTCCGTGTCCGTTATATATTGCATATAGGTGGCCTTTGCTTCATCAATTCCTGTAACCTTGTGGGCATCAAGGGTAGCGTTTTTGAAATAGCTATCGTATATTGCCTGAAGCTCAGGAACGGTCATTCCAAGCTTTTGAGCAAGAACGTTAAAGAATTCACTTTGCATTTCAGT
>JAZULU010000264.1:0-12284 GCA_045603265.1 Clostridia bacterium | reverse complement strand
CCACAATGGAAGAGGCTGATAGTCTTTACGGCGTTGCTATGGAGGAAAAGGGTGTTTCAAAAATAGTTTCAGTAAAACTTACTTAAGGAGTTTTTATGGGTTTATTTGATAAAGTCGGTTGGCTTTCAAAACTTAAAGGTGGTCTGCAGAAGACAAAGGATAATATTTCATCAAAAATCGATAATTTGATTAAATATTATAAAGAAATTGATGATGATTTTTATGAAGAACTTGAAATGATCCTTGTTTCTGCCGATATTGGTGTAAGTGCAACCGAAGCAATTTTAAACGACCTTAAAGCGAAAGTTAAGCAGGAAAAAGTAGGTGACAGCCAGGTTATTTATGGTTATTTGCGTGAAAGTATTTCCGCGATCCTTTCTTCTGCACAGAAAAATGAAGAAGAAAAATTTCCTCTTTTAATGCTTGTTACCGGCGTAAACGGTGTAGGAAAAACTACTGCTATAGGAAAAATTGCAAACTTTTATATTAAAGAAGGCAAGTCAGTTATGGTTGCCGCGGCAGATACTTTTAGGGCGGCGGCAGTTCAGCAACTTGACGAGTGGGCAAAAAGAAGCGGTGCACTTATTATAAAGGGCGCTGATGGGGCAGATCCCTCATCTGTAGTTTATGATGCTATTTCAAGTGCAAAGGCAAAAAATATCGACGTACTTATTTGCGATACTGCGGGAAGACTTCATAATAAGAAAAATCTTATGGATGAACTTTCAAAGATCGGCAGAATTATTTCACAAAGATATCCTGAAGCAAAACGGCAGAATATGCTTGTTCTTGATGCAACTACTGGTCAAAATGCCTTAATGCAGGCTAAAGGTTTTTCCGAAGCAGTCGGTATTGACGGCATTATTTTAAACAAACTTGACGGTACTGCAAAGGGCGGTGTTGCCGTTGCTATTGCAAAGGAAATGAATATTCCTATAATGTATATCGGCGTTGGCGAAGGAATAGACGATCTTCGTCCATTTGATGCAGAAGATTTTGCAAAAAATATTATCTGATTTCGCTTGACAAAAAATTAAATACGTTATATTATAAGGACTGTAAAGTAAATTTGGTTTACAGCCTTTATTTTTTCGGGGGTGCTTTTTTGCTGGGTGAAGGTATAGAAATAGCAATTTTGCTTGATACTTATGAAGAACTCCTTACCAAAACACAAGCAAGCATCCTGCGTATGCGTTATGATGAAGATCTTTCGTTAGGTGAGATTGGTGAGATTCTTAACATATCACGCCAGGCGGTGCGTAATGCGATCATAAAAGGTGAAGAAAAACTTCGTTATTATGAAGATGCCTTTAAAATTGTAAGACGTGAGCAGGAAATAAACCGTATTGCCGATCTTCTTGATGAAAACCCTGAAACTAAAAAATATTCAGATATGCTTAAAAAAGTAATGGAGGAAATGTAATGGCTTTTGAGGGCTTAAGTGAAAAACTTCAAAAAGTATTTAAAGGTCTTAAGAGCCGCGGTAAACTTTCCGAAAGTGACGTTAAGGAGGCAATGCGTGAAGTGCGCATGGCACTTCTTGAAGCAGATGTTAACTTTGCCGTTGCAAGAGATTTTGTTAAAAGCGTAACCGAAAAGGCAGTTGGTGAGCAGGTTTTAAACAGTCTTACTCCAGGCCAGCAGGTTATTAAGATAGTTAATGATGAACTTTGTACTTTGATGGGATCTACCCATTCAAAACTCACAGTTTCATCAGCACCACCAAGTGTTTATATGCTTTGCGGCCTTCAGGGCGCAGGTAAAACAACAATGTGTGCAAAATTGGGCGGATACCTTAAAAAGCAAGGTAAAAAGCCTTTACTTGTTGCCTGTGATATTTACCGTCCTGCGGCTATTGATCAGTTAAAAGTAGTGGGCGCACAACTTCAGATTGCGGTTTTTGATCGTGGTACGCAAAATCCTATCAAAACAGCGCAAGAAGCAATTCAATATGCTAAAAGTTATCTTTACGATACTGTTATTCTGGATACGGCAGGTCGACTTCATATTGATGAAGACCTTATGAATGAACTTGTTGATATTAAAAAAGAAGTTCGTCCTACAGAAATCCTTCTTACAGTCGATGCTATGACCGGTCAGGATGCAGTAAACGTTGCACAAAGTTTTAACGAAAAACTGGGTATTGATGGCGTAATCTTAACAAAACTTGACGGCGACGCCAGGGGCGGTGCTGCAATGAGCGTTAAGGCAGTAACCGGTAAACCTATAAAATTCTCAGGTATAGGTGAAAAACTTACTGATATTGAGCCTTTCCATCCAGATAGAATGGCTTCGCGAATCCTCGGAATGGGCGATATGCTCTCATTAATAGAAAAGGCGCAGGAGAATTTTGATGAGGCTGAAGGATTAAAACTTCAGGAAAAGTTAAAGCAAAACAAGTTCGATTTGCAGGACTTTTTAGATCAGTTCAAGCAAATGCGTAAAATGGGTTCAATGAAAGATATTTTGAAATCTTTACCGCCTATTCCCGGACTTGATACACAAAAACTTTCACAGCAAGAGATAGACGAAAAACGTATCGACCGTCTTGAGGCTATAATTCTTTCCATGACTAAAAAAGAAAGAAAAAATCCCGATATTTTAAATGCTTCGCGCAGACGCAGAATCGCTGCAGGCAGCGGTACAAGCGTTCAGGAGGTTAATCAACTGATCAATCAGTTTAACCAGACGAAGCAAATGATGAAGCGCTTTGGTCTTTTTGCAAAAGGCAAAAAAGGTGGCGGATTCCCCAGATTCAGATAAGTTTTAAAACTTAAATATTTTTAATTTTTTATTGGAGGAAAATAAAATGGTAAAAATCAGACTTACAAGACTTGGTGCAAAGAAGGCTCCCTTCTATCGTGTAGTTGTTTCAGAAAGCCGCAATGCAAGAAACGGCAAGGCTATTGCTAACATCGGCTACTACAACCCCATGACAGATCCTGCAGAAATCAAGATCGACGTTGATGCTGCTAAAGATTGGATCGCAAAGGGTGCACAGCCTACAGAAACTGTAAAGAAGCTTCTTAAGATCGCTGGTCTTGAGTAATTGGTGGTACTGTGGAAAATTTAGTTGAGTACATAGTTAAACAGCTTGTCAACGAAAAGGAACAGGTAAACGTTACTCGCGTTGAACGTGATGATGCCGTTGTTATTGAGGTTCGCGTTGCTCAGGAAGATATGGGCAAGATCATCGGTAAGCAGGGCAAAATCGCTCGTGCTATCCGCACAGTTGTAAAGGCTGCTTCCGCAAAGGAAGAAAAGCGCGTTATTGTTGACATTATTTAATATGGATTATATCAGAATAGGTATCGTCGCCAAGCCTCAAGGAATTCGCGGCGAAATAAAAGTCAACAACCTTTCCGATACGCTTGAGCGTTTTTTGGAGCTTGAGTACGTTTTCGTTGAGGATAGGGGCAACTATATAAGATATAACGTAAAAGGCACTCGTCTTGGTGATGAGTGCGCCTTTTTGTTCCTTGAAAAAATTTATGATCGTGATGCAGCAGAAACTTTGCGCAATAAATATATTTGCGTTGATCGTGAGCATGCAATAAAACTTCCGGAGGGGAGATACTTCATATTTGATCTTATCGGTTGCACCGTTGTTACTGATGAGGGGATAACACTCGGCAAAGTCGATGAAGTTATGCAACCCGGAGCAAATGATGTTTATGTTGTTAAAAACGGCAAAGATGAAGTGCT
The DNA here is from genome assembly GCA_045603265.1 of Clostridia bacterium. Lineage (GTDB taxonomy): Bacteria > Bacillota > Clostridia > Christensenellales > QALW01 > UMGS1322. The sequence continues at coordinate 8,579 of JAZULU010000264.1, read as the reverse complement.
TATTCCTGCTGTAAAAAGTTTTGTTCTCGATATTGATATCGATAAAAAACTTATAACGGTAAAAGGCGATATGCTTCAAGAGGTAGCGGTATATGAAGATTAGCGTTCTCACCATATTTCCCGAAATGATGAAGCCCATGATCGAAAGCAGTATTTTGGGTAGAGCAATAAAAAAGGGAATTTTGGAAATTGAAGTTATTAACATCCGCGATTTTTCCGATAGCAAACATAAAAATACCGATGATTATCCCTTTGGTGGCGGTGTTGGTATGCTTATGATGCCACAACCGATTTTTTCTGCTTTTGAAAGCATTAAAACCGAAGATAGCGTAAGTATTTATATGTCGCCCCAAGGCGAAACGCTTACACCGGATATTGCCAAAGAACTTTCAAAAAATAAGCATCTGATAATTCTTTGCGGTCACTATGAAGGTGTCGATCAGCGAGTTCTCGATAACCTTATTGATCGTGAGATATCGATCGGGGATTACGTTCTTACCGGTGGGGAATTGGCGGCGCTAGTTGTGATCGATGTGACTGCACGTTTTATTGATGGCGTTTTAGGCAGTGTTGATAGCGCCTATGAAGACAGTTTTTCTGATGGACTTCTTGAATGTCCACAATATACTCGACCTGCAGAGTTTAACGGCCTTAAAGTGCCGGATGTTCTTTTAAGCGGAAATCATAAATTAATAACCCAATGGCAAAGAGAAAAACAGTTGGAAGTTACTCTGAAAAAGCGTCCTGATCTTATCGAAAAAGCTGAATTAACAAAAGAAGACCTTAGATTTTTGGAAAAAATAAAAAATCAGTAAAAAATACTTGCCTAAAAAGATATCTTGTGGTATATTATATAGGCTTGATAAATTCGGGTGGTCCGCTTGGCCGTTAGCTTCGAGTCAATGAACACCTATGATAATTAAGGAGAAAGAAATGGAACTTATTAAGGCAATTGAAGCAGAACAGCTTCGCACAGACATTCCTGATTTCAACGTTGGCGATACCGTTAAGGTAATGGTTAAGGTTGTTGAAGGTAACCGCGAAAGATTACAGGCTTTTGAAGGCACTGTTATTGCTCGCAGAAACGGCAGCACTCGTGAAACCTTTACTGTTCGCCGTGTGGCTTACGGTGTTGGTGTTGAACGTACATTCCCTGTACATTCACCCAGACTTGGCAGCATAACGATCGTTCGTCGTGGTCGCGTTCGCAGAGCTAAACTTTATTATCTCCGTGATCGTGTTGGTAAGGCTGCAAAGGTTAAAGAAGTTCTTTAATGAAAGAAAAGGTGTGTGGAAAATTCCGCACACTTTTTTTCTTTTTAAATTTTACTAAATTGTAAATTAAGCCAAAAATTTCACTTTGGGTATTGACTATTATTAAAGAAAAGAGTATAATTGTTATGTTATAATTACAAGGGGGATTCTTATGAATAAGTTTTTTAATTTAAACAGCTTCTTTACCCGTATTATTTTGGCTGTACTTTCGTTTGCTGTTATAATATGCATCTTTATTCCCTATATGCGTATTCCGGCAGTTGATCCTATTCAGGATATTAATGCTGATGAAAAGATACTGGAAAGAAAGATCGGCGCTGATCAGTTGACATTCAGTATTACGGAGTTTGTACATTCAACATCTCCTGCCTTTGAACTTTATAAGGATAAAGAACTTACTGAAACTGTAAATAAATCTGCTATTCCGTTAGATAAAGATCAAACCACTTATTATTTTGCAACTTACGCATATGGTTTTGATAAAAACGACAAGGATGCAGGTCTTCAATCCAATCTTCTTGATGTTTATGAAATCGTATTTACAAAAGCACCTAAAAACAATGCGCCTATAAATGTTCAGGCAACTGTTGCGCGTGATGAAGAAAAGGGTATTGACGGTGTTGTAAACGTTACTGTTCCTAAGACAACAGAGTTTGATCTTACAACCATTATCGATTCAAAAACTGCATGGCTTAAGAGTTCAGGTGCAAAACCCGTACCTTTCTCATCAAAGGATAAAGTTGATGATATTAAAAATATGTCAATTCCTACCGGTAGCGGTGATGTGTTCTATGCAGCTGTTTGCTTTAAAAACCTTTTAGAAGATGGAACTACAATGTATTATCCTCTTGATGTTTATACAGTGTATGTTGACAGAGATTCTTATAAGGAAACATTGCCCGTTGTTGGCGAGATCGGTGGCGGTCTTTTGTCTGGTGAAGTAAATGGTAAAATGGAATTCTATGAAAAGGATCTTTTCATGTTTGCATTTATGATCCTTGCCGCAATTTCAACTATTTTTGCATTTACTATTCCCAACAAGTTCAGAGTTATCGAATTTGTTGTGGCAGCAATATTAGGTGTTGCACTTGTTGGAATTCCTGTAATTGATATTATATTCTACTCACAACATCGTTTTGAGTTTAATCCCGGATGTTTTGTGCTTATTGCTTTAGGAGCAGTTATCTTGCTTTGGTCAATATTTGACTTTATCAGGTGTACTGCTGATTACAGAAAAGAGCAGATACATATTTACGGTGAAGACTTCTTTAGTCCTGAAAGAAAGGCAAAAGAAGCTCAGGAACGCAAAATGCTTGATGCAGAGTATAACATGCGTCGCAAGGCCGATAAGGAAGCGGAAAAGATTGCTAAGGCAGAGGAAAAAGCAAAACTTGCTGCTTATAAGGCTGAACAGAAAGCAAAGAAGAAATAATTTTAAAACCCCGAATTCTTTCGGGGTTTTTTTAGAGGTAATTTATGCGTGTGGTTATAGGCATGTCCGGTGGTGTTGATTCATCGGTGGCGGCATATCTTCTGAAACAGCAAGGATATGACTGTGTAGGAATTTTTATGAAAAACTGGGAAGAAGAGGGAGATCAATGTACGGCGCAGGAAGATTATGATGATGTGCGTGCCGTATGTGATAAAATCGGTATCCCGTATTATTCCGTTAATTTTGCAAAAGAGTATTGGGATAAAGTGTTCGCTATATTTTTAGAGGAATATTCTAACGGCAGAACACCCAATCCTGATATTTTATGTAATAAAGAAATAAAATTTGATGCCTTTTTAAATTTTGCCCTTTCAATAGATGCGCAAGGTGTTGCAACGGGGCACTATGCGCAACTTGAAAAAAGAGATGGACTTATGACTCTTTTAAGAGCAAAGGATATGAATAAGGACCAGACGTATTTTCTTTATGCATTAAATCAGAAACAACTTTCGCCCGTAATGTTTCCAATAGGTCATCTTGAGAAGCCTGAATTAAGAGAAATTGCCCAAAAAGCAGGGCTTGTAAACTGGAAGAAAAAAGATTCAACAGGAATATGTTTTATTGGTGAAAGAAGATTTCGTGAATTTTTAAGCAGTTTCTTGCCTGCGGGTAAGGGTGATATTCTTTCACTTGACGGTAAAAAAATAGGCACTCATGACGGCGCAATGTATTATACTTTAGGTCAGCGCCACGGGCTTGGCATTGGCGGAAGTAATACCGGTAGCGGTGAGCCTTGGTTTGTTGTTGATAAGGACGTTAAGAATAATATCGTTTATGCGGCACAAGGCGAGCATCCTCTCTTATATTCAGTATCTTCTGTTGCATCACAACTTACTTTTATTCACGGTGAAGCACCGAAAAAAAGTTTCGATTGTACCGCAAAATTCAGATATCGTCAGCCTGATCAGCAGGTACACGTTGAAATTGACGGCGATAAAATGCTCATTACACATAAAGAGCCCCAGCGTGCAGTTACACCGGGGCAATCTGTAGTACTATACGATAATGAAGTTTGTCTTGGTGGCGGAATTATTGATTCAGTAAATCGAGATTAAGATTATCGTAGTTCTTTATTTCTTTTATATGCCAGTGTTCGGGAAGTAGCATTTTGTAATTCCTGAATCGGTTATCCATTAAAATTATAAAACCTTTATCATTTTCATTTCTTATAAGTCTGCCGGATGCTTGGCAGACTTTATTTATTCCCGGATATACATAAGCATACTCAAAGCCTTTTTGATATTTCTTTTCAAAATGTTCCTGAATATGGCTCCGTGCCTGATTGAACTGGGGAAGGGCGACACCAACGATAACTATTCCTTTAAGATTTTTTATGTCAATACCTTCGCCAAAATGACTGCCCATAACGGCAAAGGCACAAACGCTGCTTTCGGGGGTAAAGTAATTTAAAAATTCTTCCCTTGCAGAGCTATCCATATCGGCAGGTTGAAGAATAACCTGATCATCAAGAAATGCAGCAACCTCATTCATGAATTTATATGATGGAAAGTACACCATTATATTACCTTTTGCTGAATTTTTGATTTTTTCGATTTTTTGTGCGATTATTTCAAAATATTTTTCACGGTTATTGTACCTTGTATCAATAGAATAATCGGCAAGCACAGTAAGATTTTTTTCATCAAATGGGTAAGGGGATGAAAAACCAAAAACTTCACTTTCAGGTAAAATACTGTTTTTATAAAACTCATAAGGCGTAAGGGTTGCTGAATAAAGAATTGTAGAAAAACTTTTCTTTATGGAATCTTCAAGCATTTTTGAAGGGTCAATACACTCAAGAATAAGTGAAGTTTCCGATGCATAGAATTTAAAAATATCTTCGTTGTAAAAATCAAGCAAAGTTATAAAACGAATAAGTTCTTTCTGGAAAAAAATTGCTTCAACCGGCACTGTGCCTTTTTGTAGGACTTCATTCATTGCATCGTTGTTGTTTAAAATTGCAAATGTCAGATTTTTCGGATCGCCCAAAACACCATCTTCACAGTAACTTTTTATAAGTTTATTAAGTTGAGTGAGTATTTTGGAAAAAGATTTATATAATTTATGTTCTTTTGGAAAAAGTTTTTTCATTTCTCTTAAATCTTTTTGATAAAGGGTAAATGAAAACATATCTCTGCCACGGTCGATAAGGTTGTGTGCTTCGTCAATTAAGAAAATATATTTATCTTCAAAATCAAAAAATCTGCGCAGATATACAACGGGATCAAATAAATAATTATAATCGCATATTATAACGTGAGATTCTAAGGAAAGTTCCAATGAAAGTTCATAAGGGCAAATTTGATATTTTTCCGAAAACGCCTTTATAATTTCAGGAGAGTAATTATCTTCTTTAAGCATGTCAGGCAATGCTTTATGGATTTTTTCAAAGTAATCAAGTGAATATGGACATTTTTCAGGTGAGCAATCCTGAACTTCCATGGGGCAACATTTGCTTTTTGCACTTATGGTACAACTTTTAATTTTTAAACCTTTTTTGCGCATGAGATCAAGGGCTTGACGAGTAACGGTCATTGTTTGATTTTTTGCGCTGAAACAAAAGATTTTAGCAGAATCGTCGGTAAGATATTTTACAGCAGGAAAAAGTGCCATTGCTGTTTTTCCTGTTCCGGTAGGTGCTTGAAGAAAAAGATTTTTATTTTTCACTATGGCTGAATATATCTGTGCGGCACCTTCGCGCTGACCGCGCCTGAAAGTTTCAAAGGGAAAAGTCAGCGTTTTAGCAGTCATCTCAAGTGATCTTTGGGAATCAAGGCGACTTTTTATAAGGGCAGAATATTCATCGGTCATTTGCTTGAAAAAGGATTCAAGGGCGGAAATTTCAAAGGTGTAATCAAAATCGACTATTTGATCATCAAGAAGGCAAAAATAACTTAAACGGCACTTTATTTGGCTTATTTGCTTTTCTTTTGCAAATATGAGCGCATAGATCATCATTTGTGCCTTGTGGGCAAGTTTTAAAGGCTTTTCAATAGACTCAGAAGAAACGTAAGTCGACTTTATTTCGTGAATATACCAATCTTTTTTATCAAAGAAAATACCATCAGCACGACCTTGAACTTTTAATTGAAAATCGGGATAGTCGCATAAAATTTCCAAAGCAACTTCCCGTTGGTATTTTATGGTTTCGTCTTCTTTATATAAATTCTGTAATTTTTTGTGGGCACGGGTACCCTCAAACATCCTGTCTACTGAAGGCATAACACCAAGTGAGCCTTGGGGAAAACAAAATTCACTTAAATCGCCTGCTGAAATCTGTATAAGCATGGTGCATACCTCCTTTTGAAATATTATAGCATTTTTAAAAAATAAAGTAAACAGTAATTGACTTTGATGTTTCAAAGTGGTAAAATAAAAATATAAAGTATAAAAGGGTTTTATTATGCGTAAAAAAGCGGAAATTATGGATAGGGACGGCGTGAACAGAGCGCTTACCCGTATTTCTCATGAAATAACCGAAAAAAACAGCGGTGCTGAAAATCTGGTTATCGTCGGTATAAAAAGCAGGGGAGTTTCGCTTGCAAAAACTATACACGGTAAAATTGCAGAATTTGAAGGCATTGCGCCTGAATATGCGGAACTTGATATTTCTCATTATCGGGATGATATTGAAAAACCAAAAAAATCTGAAAAACAGAAAATTTCAGTTGACGGCAAAAATATTATTCTTGTAGATGACGTTATGTTTACGGGAAGAACTGTTCGTGCCGCCATTGACTGTCTTATGGATATTGGAAGACCGCAATGTATCCGCCTTGCTGTGCTTATTGACCGAGGACATAGAGAGTTGCCTTTTCGCGCCGATTACGTTGGCAAGAATGTTCCCACCAGTCTTGATGAAGTTGTTAAAGTTTATACAGATGAGTTTGACGGAGAACAATGTGTTATACTATACGAAAAATGATAGGAGCTGTTTTTATGAAGTTTTTTAGAAAATCTGCAGTCATTATCCTTGTTCTGTCTTTGGTAATATCGCTTATTCCTCTTTGTGTTTCTGCAGAAGAAGAGTATTTTTACTGCGGTGAAAAAGCAATATCGGAAATGGCAAATTCCGAAGTGCTTTTGTTTGCATATAATCAGATTGCTGAAGGCGTTGAAAATGCTGAAGAAGAAATAACTGTTTATAACGGCACAGATCCTATTTCACAAGCAGAAGTTGAAATGGTTTTTGATGCTTACAGAAACGATCATGCCGAACATTTCTGGCTTGGCACTTCATATTCCATGAGCCTTGATGATTCAACAATTTACGCTATTTATCCTCAATACCTTTTTTCAGGCGATGAACTTATAAATGCAAAGGCTGAATTTGAAAGTGCAGTTTCAGAAATTCTTTCAGGTATAAAAAGTTCTATGACCGATTATGAAAAAGAGTTATATTTGCACGATGCCATTGCGCAAAAAGTTGTGTATGTTGATTCAGCCAATTCACACAGTTCTTACGGTGCGCTTGTTGAAGGCAAAGCCGTTTGCGAAGGCTATGCAGAGGCTTTTCAGGTGCTTTTGCACAGAGTGGGAATTAGGAGTTATCTTGTAACGGGTGCAAGCATAAATCCGTCAACTAATGCACCGGAAGGTCATGAGTGGAACGCAGTAGAAATCGATGGTAATTTCTATTACGTTGACGTAACATGGGATGATCAGGGCGATGAACTTTATCACGCATATTTTAATATTCCTAAAAACGTGCTTACCGTTGATCACGCTTTAGATGAACTTCCGTATGCTATGCCTCAATGTAATTCTGATGCGATGTTCTATTTTAACGTTGAAGGCGGATTCTTAAGCAATCTTACTGTTGACGGAGTTGTTTCTGCTATTGATAATTATTTGCAAGGCAATATTTACTTTGAAGGCGGCGTAAATGAATTCTGGTCGTGGCTTCAGGCAAATATTTCTTCAGTTGCAGGTGGAGTGGGTGTAAACGGAGGATTTTCTTACGGATATTCTGCTCTTGGCAATGAAGTGCATTTCTATATTGATCCTTCCGTAGAGTTTGTCGGTGCAACTCTTGACGTTGGCGTTGATCTTACCGTTAAATATCACGTTAGCCTTTCTTACGGATATGAAAATGCTTTTATGAGGTTTACTTCTAAAATGGGCAGAGTATATGATGTTGAAGGCGTTTACGATTCTGAAAGCGGTTATTTTGTATATGCTTATACGGGCATAAATCCCCAATGTATGAGTGATACCATAAAGGCTGAACTTATTTGCAACGACCTTGTTATTGCATCAAAGAACGATTATAGTGTAAAAGAATATTGCAACAATCTTGTTGCGTCTTCCGCATCGGAACTTAATCTTACAAACGAGCAATTTGAGAAAATGAAGACTCTTCTTGCAGATATGCTTGTTTACGGTGCAGAATCCCAAAAATACGTTAAATATAACACCAAAAATCTTGCCGATTCTTACGATTGGGTTGATGAATATAAGAGCGCTTTCAATCTTCCCGAATATATTAAGCAGGTTGACAAAAACACGGGGGACAATAAAGTAAAATCCGTTGGCGTGCACATGGCAAATGTCAATAAGATATACTATAAAGTCATTCTTTTAGATGAAAACGTTAAAATAACGGTAAACGGCAACGAGATAGAAAAATCAGAACTTACCGATAACGGTAACGGAACTTATACTTATTTAAGTGATAGTCTTGTTGCAACACAGTTTGCTGACGTTTTTGAAATAAAACTTTTTGATTCAAACGATAATGAAATCAGTACTGTAAAATATAATGTAAACGCATATGTAAATTCGAAGTATAACGATCCCTTGGTAGGCGACC
>JAZULU010000263.1:0-3634 GCA_045603265.1 Clostridia bacterium | reverse complement strand
GGTTATTTCACGGGCAAGAGCATCGACCTCATCAATATTATTGCCGTATTTGGGCAATGAAAGAGCGTAGTGCCTTAAGTCTTCATATCCGTTCCAATTATTTTTAAGAATATCCCTAAGCTCTTCTAAGGTTACTTTCTTTTCATCATAAACAAGTTTTTTAACCGCATAAAGACTGTCAGCAATAGTTGCGGTGCCGATGAGCGTCAATGATGAAGAATTATATTTTGCACCGCCCTGATAGATATCAAGTCCTCTTTCAATACAACTGTTGTAGGTTGATGAAATAAAGGGCGTGAACTGTGTTTTTTTATAGCCTTCCTCTTGCTTGTTGGTGAGAACGATGGCATCGTTTATAAATAATAAAAGATATTCTTTAACTGCGTTTTTTAAATCATCAAAGGTTTCGGTATTTTGCTTAAGGTTAAAGACTTTTTTGCCCGTTATGGCATCTTCGCCCTCAAAAATTACTGCTTCAACTGCCTTTGGAAGATTGATAAAGCCGTTTAACGTGCAAGGAATCTCCATGCCTTGACTAAAAATTTCATAACAGCCGACAATACCGTAATCAAGGGCATCTTTTTTCTCCTGCCCCAGCTTGACTAAAGCTTCGGTTGCGATCTCATTATTTATAAACACAAAGGAGTTTCCGTTTTCCTTTATGCTTTCGCAAATTTTTAAAATGAAATCTTGGGGAATTTTTTCGGAATAGCGTATATGTACCTTTGTGTTTACGGGCTTTATTTTTATAAACTCCTCAAGGAAGATGTATGAAAGCTCGTTTACCGCATTCTGCCCTTCAACACCGCAGAGAGCGAAAGGCTGATTTGCCCAAACGCGCCTTGCATCAAGAGTTAAAATAAAATCTCTTGCAAGCTCGCGCACTTGTTCTTTTGTAAAGGTGCCTGATTCGATATCGTGCTGATACAAGGGACATAAAAGCATATCTAAACTTCCGAAAGCGCGAATATAAGTACATTCAACGTCACTCTGCCAAATGAAGAAAAAGTACATTAATAAAAGTGCTTCGTAAATATTTTTAGGAGCACTTTGCGTTAAGCTTAAAAGGGCATCGGCAAGAAAATTCGTTTTTTCGGTGTGTTCTTTTCTTGCAAGCTTTTCAAGGCGCTTTAAAAAAATTTCAGCACCCTCGTAGGCGAGAACTATACCCTTATAAAAGTCACCTTCTTTGTTTTCAGCACGCTTTTTTAAGCCGGGGATGCCTAAGGAAATTATGTTCTTCCAATCAGGTGCGGTGTGGGAATAATCGGGACCGCCCGAAAAATAGCAAAGCTCCGTGGCAATTTTAAAATCATCAATAAATGTGTTTTCGTGCTTTTCCTGCTCACTTGGGCGAATAATGCTGCCGATAATGTGAGGCTCAAAATCAAAATAATCCTGAAAATAGCTATCGGGGCATATGCCCATCTTCATACTGGAGAGGATATACTTAATGATCTCACCGCGAGTTGCGTGAGAATATGGGTTTTTGTTGTGTATTTTTAATGCTTCCTTTTCGATATCTTCAGGTGATAAGCCTTCAAGAAAATCAGAAAAAGTGCTTTTATAATTTGTTCTCACAGATATCACCTCACAAGAAGATTTTATCATATTTTATGGGCACGTTCAAGCCCTTGTCTTGATTTTTTTATAAACAAGTGCGCCAACGATTATTCCTATGGGGAAGATTATTCCCGAAAGAACGCCTATTTGTAAACTTCCGCCAAAGATCTCAGAGACCCAGCCTGCAAGTCCCGGACCGACGCTGCAACCCATATCGCCGCCCAATGCTAAAAATGCAAACATTGCCGTTCCTCCGCCGTATATTGTTTTCGCCGAAAGGGAAAGTGTGCCCGGCCATAAAAGGGCAGATGCGATACCGCAAAGGGTACAGCCTGTAAGGCATATTACGGGGTTATCAAAAAGGGCGATCATAAGATATCCGATAACACCGATAATTCCTGAAAGCATTAATGCATTTTCGATAACTATCTTGTTTGAAATTTTTGCGTAAAGGGCACGAACGATTCCCATAAACAAGGCAAACATGCAAGGTCCTAAAAGATCGCCCATTGCCTTTGAAACGTTAAGGCTTGTTTCCGCCAAAGCCGATGCCCATTGTGCAACTGTCAATTCTGTTGCGCCTGCACAGAGCATGATAAATAAAAACAACCAAAAAATCTTTTTGGAAAACAGTTTTTTAAATGGCAAAGCCTGACCTTTTTCCGTCAGTTGATTTATTGGGATGAATATACAATAAATACTGTTTGAAAGGGGAAGGATCGCCCATAAAAGGGACATCATCTTCCAATTTTCAATGCCAAAAACAAGGAAAAATACGGTGGATATAAGAACGGTAAACAACTGTCCCCAACAGTAAAATGAGTGTAAAAGGCTCATTGCCGCTTCTTTCGCGCCCGTTGACGGAGTGGCTTCAACAACTGGGGATACGGTAACTTCAATTAGTCCGCCGCCTATTGCGGTAAACACCGTTGAAATAAGGATGCCTATATAGGGATCGATGATTTCGGGCAGAATTGCAAGAAGAATAAATCCGACCCCTGCCGAAACGTGGGCAAAAAGCATGGATGCTCGATATCCGATCTTATCAACCATTTTTGCGGCAATAAAGTCAACAATAAGTTGAAGAATGAAGTTTAAAGATACAATTAAACCGATCTTGTCAAGACTGATTCCGTAAGTAATGGAAAAAGTTACGAACAAAAGGGGACTGAAATTATTTACCAATGCCTGCACAATGTATGCAATATATGAAGCATAAATTGTGTGATTAAAGCCTAAACGTTTCATAATAAAGTCCTTGAAAAATTTTTGTAATATTATAACCTCAAAAGAGAATTTGGGCAACAAGATATACCCCCAAAACCCCAAAAACCTTACAAAACTATTGCAATTAGTTTGTTTTTGTGTTATACTAACCCTGCGAAACAAAATTAAAGAAGTAAAACAGGGATATTTCTATTTTTGGGTAATATTCTATTTTGTCATACGTTTTCAACGAATTTGAAAAAAAGCAAATTCCAACGAAAACGTGTGTAATTTAATATACCTGTTTTTTAATTTTGTTTCGCGACAATCGGAGTTTGCGTTTTATGCGCCAGCCTCGGTTGGCGCTTTTTTATTTTTGGAGGGAATAGAAATGAAAAGATTTTTGAGTTTTGTTTTAGCAGTGGTAATTGCTACAGGAATGTTTTCAACTGTGGGTTTTGTTGAAACTGAGAGTAATATAACTGTTAAAGCAGCGTCTGCAGAAGATTATTCGGAAACATTTACTGAGGGACTAGTTTTTATGTCAGATGAAATGGCAAAGTCATTTATTGCTTTTTTGTGCGATAAAAACTATGACGAGGTAAACGTTTCAGAACAAGGTTTGCAAAAAATATTTAATTATTTAACTGGACGAATAACAAAAGGAACAACGGAATATAAGATCGCACAAAGCCATTTCTTAGCCTTTGCACAAGAACATGTAAATAAACAAGTTAATAATGCAAATGCATGTGTAATGATATCAACAGACAATTTGATAAATTTATTGTATGATGAAATAGGCAAAACCACCTCCGAAATGCAGCAGAAGGAAGTTTTAAATATTTTTTCTGGTAGAATGGAA
>JAZULU010000262.1:0-19207 GCA_045603265.1 Clostridia bacterium | reverse complement strand
TTACAATCCATAAGTTTAAATACTTCTTTTGTCATTTCCTGAATCTTTTTTGTCATTTCATCAGGAATAGGTGCGGGGATTCGTCTTGAAAGTGCTTCCATGCCTGCCTGGTTTTTTCCGCCGTTTAAGTATTTATCGGAGAAAGTCAAGAATTCATCGCTGTTATAAGGCATTTCGCAAACGGAGGCAGAAACGTCATCGCCAAAGCCGAGAGCCGAACAGTTGATCTCTTTAGGTGAATCAACACCTTGCTCAACTAAAATTCGTCTGTCATATTCCTTTGCCACGTCAATGGCATTTTTAAGTTCTTCTCTGTTATGAGCCTTGGAAATGCCGATGGACGAGCCAAGGTTTGAAGGCTTAACAAACATGGGATAAGTAAGTGCCTTTTCGCATTTATCCAAAATTGCGTTTTCATCCTTTTTCCATGCATCGCGATCAAAATATGTATAAGGAAGCACCGGCAAACCTGCGCCCATAAATACTGCCTTCATAAGAATTTTATCCATTCCTGAGGATGATCCTAAAACACCTGATGAAGTATATGGAATATCGGCAAGTTCCAAAAGACCTTGAAGTGTTCCGTCTTCACCGTTTAAGCCGTGCATTGCGATAATTGCCGCATCAATAGGCATATAAACGTTATTTTCTTTTCCAAAAAGTCCCTTCTTTTCGGGATTAAAGCGATACAGTTGCTTTATTCTTGTGTTTGCAGGAAGATATACACGGGTAACATCCTTATCTCCCTTATCAAAACTTTTAAAAGCCTCGATCTTATTTAACTTTTCTCCCGAATACCAGTCGCCCTCACGGGTAATATATACGGGTACGGGATTATATTTTGTTTTATCCATATTCTGAATAAGTTGTTGTGCCGTTACGATAGAAACGTCATGTTCAACTGTCTTTCCGCCGAAAAATACTGCAATGTTTAACATAATACTATCTCCTTACTCATTAAAGTTATCAGGAAGATCGTTTTCAAATAAAACAACGTCCCCTGCAAAAGTGATCTTTTGTAAAGTTGCGGTGGCTTCGTTAAGGGAAGAAACCTGATATATATGTCCCGAGAAACCATCAAGTCCCTCTTTAATCTTTTCAGTACGCTTTTTGCCAACTAAAATTGCAATATCAGCATTATCCTTGATCTTTTTACCAAGTTCAAAATGATATTTATCCTGATCTTTACCAAGTTCAACAAACCCAGGTGTTACGATAATTCTTCTTCCCGTAAAAGAGCCTAAAACATCCAACGCGGCAGAAGCGCCGTTAGGTGATGAGTTAAATGCATCATCAATTATTGTAACGGGTTTTTGAGAAACGATTTGAAGTCTGTGCTCAACGGGTTGTATCTTTGAAATGCCCCTTTGAACTTCCTCCAAAGTAAGTCCCATTTCCAGTGCCATCAAAGCGGCAACAAGAATATTTGAAATATTGTGTTTGCCTAAAAGCCTTGTTCCGCACTCGATTTTTTCATCTTTATAAACAAGAGTAAATGCACTTCCCGAACAACCTACGGAAATATTTTCCGCACGAAGTGTATCAGTTTCCAAAAATCCTGCAGTATATTTTTTACATTGTGCTTTATCGTATAATTCAAGAATATGCTCGTTACTTGAAGCAAATACCGCGCACCCGTTTTCAGGCAACGCTTCAACAAGTTCAAACTTACCTTTTTTAACACCCTCGATTGATCCGAAAGTATCAAGGTGTTGAGGACCGATAGAAGTGATAAGTGCATTGTGAGGATGAACGAAATCACATATTTCCTTAATATCGCCTATATGGCGTGAACCCATTTCACAAATAAATACTTCATCGTCAGGCTGAAGTCTTTCCCTTATAACGCGTACAACACCCATTGTGGTGTTATAACTTGATGGCGGCGTAAGGCAAGCATATCTTTCGCTCAAAATGGTGGAAAGAATAAACTTTGTACTTGTTTTGCCGTAACTTCCCGTAATTGCAACTATTTTTAAATCTTTCCTTGCTTCAAGGCGTTTTTTTGCATCGTGAACGTACCATGATGCTATCGCTTTTTCAATAGGGATCATAATAAGGGATGCCAGCAATACAAGAAGTGAAACAAAAAGAACAGGCGCAAGCATTATTAAGAAAAGTAGTGGTTTACCCCATACTCCCGCAAAAACGTTAATTAAAAGAACGATTAATGCAAGGCAAAAATAAAGTCTTTTGATTCTTGCAGTAAACACAAGAGGCTTTTTTACCTGCTGAGGCTTAAAAAGCAACTTGGGGTTTCTTATTCTTGCAAAAAGATGGCTAACAAACTGTGAAAGGAAATATCCTTCAAGTTGAAGCATATGTATATAATATTTTGCCGCAAAAAGCGTAAGCGCCGTAAAAACAAGTGCCAACGCTATTCCTAAAAATTCCATTATTTACTCCTTAAAAAACGTCTTAACTATGGCAACCGTTCTTGACAATTCTTCTAAAAAAGCATAATGAGTTCTGCCCATATAAACTGCCTTGGCACAATCGGGAATTGTTTTTTCCATAATTTCAGCCATGTAAAGAGGTGTTGCCGTATCGTTTTCGCCCCACACCAAGAAAGTGGGAGCCTGAACTTTATTTAAAAGATAACTGAGATCTTCATTTACGATATTTGAGAAAGTGGCTTTCATTGTATCGGAAAGTTTTTTATAATCTTCCGAGCCTTTATTTTTCTTCCATTCCTCAAACTTTTTGGGGTTAAAGGTTTTTAAGAAAAATTTGCCGATCTTATATGTGTAAACTTTAACATAATACTTAAAGGTTCTTTTATCCCTGATACCTGCCGCACCGCAAAGGACCATTCTTTTAACTCTTTGTGGATTCCTTGATGCGATTATTATGGAAAGCCTGCAACCAAAGGAATGTCCCATAAAATAGGCACTTTTAATATTAAGTTTATCTAAAGTTTTTTCAACTATATCCGCATAATCGTATACTGTTATAGGTTTTTCGGGCTCGCTTGATCCGCCGTGACCGGGAAGATCTATAAGTGTAACTCTGTACGAATCGGAAAGTGCATTTTTAAGTCTTTCCAGAAGTGTTATATCGTAACCCCAACCGTGAAGCACAACAACGTCTTCACCTTCGCCCTGGGTTATATAGTTTATTTTTAGATTATCAATATCAATTATCAATCTGAAATATCCTCCAGCCACATAATAAAGGCATCCTCACCGTCGGGATAATATTTAGGACGCACTCCCGCGCTTTTAAAACCGAATTTTTCATAAAGTTTTAACGCGTTTACATTGGAAACACGCACTTCCAACGTCATGGCAACGATTTCTCTTTCCTTTGCCTCTTTTATTAGAGCATCCATAAGCATTTTTCCAAAGCCCTGATGCCTGAAACTTTCTTTAACGGCAACATTGGTTATATGTGCTTCATCAAAAACCTTATGAAAACCGCCGTAAGCAACCACTTCATTTTCAACGGTTATAACCTTGTAAATTGCATCGGGCTCATTAATTTCAACGTAATAAGAAAGTTTTGACCACGGAAATTTAAAAGACGCCTTTTCAATTATATCAATTTCATCAAGAAACTTTTCATGTAGATCATGAATTTCTGTTTTCATATTCACGCTCCGCCTGAGGCTTTCTTAAATATATGGCATCCAACGCCGCCGCTGATACTAAAGTATTATTTTCATATGCTTTTTGTGCAAGATATAGTGCACTTGCCGCACGAGTGTAATTGTGTTGGGGCAAACTAAAGACCGCATCTTTCCCTAAAACTTCAGTAATTTTTTCCTTAAATGCTTTTACACCGTCACCTAAAAACAGACATTTTTTGCCCTTTACAAATAAAAGCACGTCTTCAATGGGGCAAACGTCATGTTCCCTTAAAAGTTCGCCCTTTTCATAAACCGCGCAATATACCTGACCGCGACGGGCATCCATTATAGGACAAACGTAGGAATAAGGCGCATTAAGGGAAAGACAATCAAGAGTGTTTATCTGCGCACAAGGTTTATCAAAACTCTGTGCCAGACCTTTTATTACACAAACACCGATTCTAACACCCGTAAATGATCCGGGACCTGCAACGCAAGCAAAAATATCAATATCTTCAATATCAACGTTTGCACTTTTAAGGCAGTCTTCAACAAGAGGCATAATTGACTTTGAGTGAACAAGACCGCTTAAAGAAACCTTTTCGCTTACCACAACGCCATCGCACATAACGGCACATGAAGCATATACACTTGAAGTATCTATAGCCAAAATATTCATAGATCGTTTTTCAGCAAGTTTTTGTCATCAATAACAGTTGCCTTGCGTGTGTTCTCCCCTGTTTTTTCTATAATAACGTCCATTTTGTTTTGCGGAAATGAAGTAAGTCTTTCACTCCATTCCACCGCGCAAATGACATTTTCATCAAAAAAGAAATCGTCAAACCCCGATTCATAACAATCGTCTTCTGTGATGCGGTAAAGGTCAAAATGGTACAGTTCTTTATTGCCGAAATATTGGCACATTATGGTGTAAGTTGGGCTGACTATCCTTTCTTTTATATCTAACCCCTTTGCAAGACCTTTTACAAACACAGTCTTCCCTGCACCAAGATCGCCCGAAAGGGCAATGAACGCACCCTTTTTTAAGTTTTTTGCAATTTTTTCACCTAAAGCAATAGTATCTGCTTCGGAATTTAAATCAATATAATATCTCATAGTTATATATTATATTATATATTTCAAGTTTTTGCAATAAGAATTAAAGTTTTAAATTAAGAATCTCACAAAAAGACCAATCAATCTCACAAAAAGCTATTGAAAGTTTAAAAAAAGAAATATATAATATTCTTATGATCTTAAAAAGCGAAAGGATAAAATTTATGCACTTATATGATGCAGTTATTATCGGTTCAGGCTACGGTTCTGTAGGCTTTGCTCTTAAAAACGGAAACTCCATTATCATTGAAGAAAACCAATGTGCCGATCCCAACTTTTATTTACCACTTAAAAATTTCAGTTATACTGAATATACTCCCGTTACCGACCTTGGCAAAAAGCTTAATTCGGTATTTGAGAAATACAATTTGTTTAAAGGCGGATATATGTGCACAAATGCCTTAGAGGCGGCTTTCTGCGAGTTTTTAATAAATGAAGATGTTGAAATTCTTCTTAAAGCCAGGGTAGTAAACTGCAAAAAACTTGATGACGGAACTTTTGAAGTTACCGTTATTACTTCCGAAGGCTTGATCACAATCCATACAAAAAATTTGTTCGATACAAGACCGTCAAAAGATGCAAAAAAATACCTAACCGTTATTTCCATGACGGAGAATATTGATCCTGCCATTAAGATTTTATCTGAAGTTTTTGAAAACAGCACCTTTGAAAAGGCCTTTTATGACGACAGATTTGCTATGTATCTTCCCGTGGAAAATACTTGTGATGTAAATGAAGCGTTAATTTATATACATGATAAGTGGCTGACCGCAAAAGTTGATGCAAAGATTCTTTACGTTGCCCCCGTATTTGCAACAAAAGCAGATAAAAATAACGTTCTTTTTCCAAAAGATTATAATTTTTCTAATCCCATAGAAGCCTTTGAAGCAGGCGTTTTATTTCAGGGAGGTGCAAAATAATGAAACTTTACACCTTAAAAGACACCAAATTACATATAACAGATGTAACCCCTGATTTTTCGCTTGTCTGCGATATTCTGTGCGTTGGCGCAGGCACCGCAGGTGTTTATGCCGCAGATAGTGCCGCAAGAGAAGGCAGTGACGTTATTCTCCTTGAATATTCTTCCTGCATAGGCGGTATGCACGTACGCGGTAACGTTTGCATGTATTATTACGGCGATGAAGGCGGAAGTTATCTTGAAGACGAGGCAAAATATAATCGTGACGTTTTCCTTGCAGGCAACCAACAACCTGAAACAAAACAAACAGTATTATACAAAAGGCTTAAAAAAAGCGGTGTAAAAATTTTCTGCAACCATACTCCCATCGGTGTTTATGTGGAAGATAGCCGCGTTAAAGGCGTTCAGGTTTTAACAAACGAGGGCATTATATCCATCGGCGCAAAGATGGTTATCGACTCGACAAGTGACGGGCATCTTATAAGAATGCTTCCTGTAGAAAAAAGTTACGGCAGAAAAATTGACGGCAAGACCGTACCCTTTACCGTAAGAACGGTATATTTTGCTAACCGTTGTTTTATGAGCATCAATGATGACAGCGGATACATAAATCAGTACGACAAGTCAGATTTTTCCAAAAAAACCATTCTTGCCCATGCCAACAGTGCAAAATTCATTGATAAGGGTGAGTTTATCAACGTTGCATCTATTACAGGTGTTCGCGAAGGTCTGTTTTTTGAGGGCGAAGACGTTATAAAATTAGAAAATATTCTTTATGACACACCTTGCGAAAAAACGTTATTTTATGCTTATTCGGATGTTGATAAGCACGGTCATGATATGGCGTTAGACGAAGACTTATTCCAAAACTGGTTTGTAATTAGTAACCTTTCAACGGTTACGGCTTCAATTAAAGTTCCTATGGGTTGCGTTGTTCCTAAAAATATTAAAGGCATCGTTACGGCAGGCAGATGTATAAGTGCCGATTCCTATTCTTTAAGCAGCGTGAGAATGAACAGAGATATGTTCAGAATGGGCGAATGTGTAGGTCTTGCTTGCTCAATGGCAGTAAAAAATCAATGTGATTTTCTTGAAATTGACTACCCTGAATATTTAGCCAAAGTAAAGGAACGCGGTTGCTTCAAAAGCAGCAATCAAAGAATCTTTGGTTTTGCCAATGGTAGTCGCAACACCTATACGCCTATAGTTTTTGATGTAGAAAAAAATCTTCACTTGCTTGAAACAACTACCCCAGGTGCTATAATATGGTCCTCTTACATTTCAGAAAACAAAAAGGAAACGGCAGAAATCATATATAAAAAACTCCTATCATCAGATAACTCTCTTGCAAAATACAACTGTGCCATTGCACTAGGCATTATGAACGATTGCCGTGCATTACCCACACTTCGACAAATTGTTGAAAATCGTGATTCATTCCGTTTTACCGATTGCCGTCGTTCAAATCAGTTGCGCACGTCAATCGCTTTGTGCCTTTTAGGACGACTTGGCAATAGCGAAAATATTTCTTTAATCGAACCCATCGTTTTTGACGAATCTGAATTTTTTAAAGAAATGTACCGCGAAGAAGCCACCGAAAAATATAATCCCATATATTTTGACGTTTTCACACACGCTTCCATGGCGCTTATAAAATTATATAAAAAGCACAATATTGATACAAGCGAACTTCATAACAGATTTAAAAACCTTTTTGATGATGATAAGATTATAAATCGTATAACTTCCTACCCCTATGGGCATCCATATTTTATGGAAATTTACGATTTTCAGAAGCATGTGCTTAAAATAACAAGAACAAGGAATTAAAAACCTTGTTCTTTTTTTATTTTCCTTTGCATATTCTTTAAAAAAAGGAGGATAAAAAAGATGAATGAACTTATGAATCAGCCAACAAGAGTGCCCATGCGCACCAGCGTAAACATTGAGAATCGGGAGAAAATAAGTATAACGGGTATAAAAAGAGTAGATAGTTTTGATGAAAGCGAAGTCTCGGCACGCCTTGAATCTTCAACCGTATCAGTTTACGGGCAAGGCTTGCACATTTCCCGGCTTGATCTTGACAACGGCATTTTAATTATCGACGGTTTTATTTCAGGCGTTGAATATTCAGATGCCGAACACAAGGGCGGTTTTCTGTCCAAAATTTTCAAATAATGCTTTTTGAATCTTCACGTCAGGCACCGCTTTTTTCGGTATTTATCTGCCTTGGAATAGTTTTAGGGGCAGTATACGATATTTTTTATATTTTCCGCCTGAAACGAAAAGGTTTTTTAATTCACTTATCCGACATACTGTTCTCTCTTGTATTTTTTGTCTTCACCGCCGCCTGCACCTTTCTTTTCAACAGCGGAAAACTTGAACTTTATTTCTTTTTCGGCATTTTTCTGGGTTTTTGTGCAGAGCGCGCAAGTTTAGGAAAATTTATAAAAATTTCTATAGACTTTTTTGCCAAAATCCTGTATAATTTATATATACGTTTGAAAGTAAAAGAACGTATCAAAAGTATATTGAAGTAATTTTTGAAAGGGGACCTCCTGATGGCGGGTAAGGCAAAAAGAAAACCTAAGGTATTGCGTCTTTTGGGCACGCTTATTTTAGTTTGTCTTCTTGGCTACTTTTGCTACATGTACATAAATCAGGGTATCGTAATCAGCCGTCAGAATGAGCAAATTGCTCAAATGGAGGCAGAAAACGCCCTTCTTGAAGAAGAATATCAAAAAATGCTTCAACAGATCGAAGATAAAAACACTTTAGAATATGTTGATAAATATATGCGTTCACACTTCGGCATGGTGCAGGAGGGTGAAACCCGCATAGATATCGTTGAGCAATGAGAAAAGCAGTTATTGATATAGGTACAAATTCCACACGTCTTTACGTTGCGGACATAATCGGCAACAAACAGTCGAAAGTTACAAAAATGCTTTCCACCACACGTCTTGGGGAAGGCATTTTAAGTTCTGACCGTATGCAGGAGATCCCCATGGAGAGAACAAGCAATGCAGTCAGTGATTTTGTGAAAACGGCAAAAGAATATAATGCCGAAGAAATTTATATTTACGCAACGGCTGTTGTCCGTGAGAGTTCCAATAAAGAAGATTTTAAAAAAATGATCTTCCTTAAAACGGGAATCGAACTTGATATTATTCCCGGTGAATTGGAAGGCGAAATTGCTTTTATCGGCGCATCTCAGGATTTTCTTTCCCCTGCTGTAATAGATATTGGCGGTGGCTCAACTGAAGTTGTTACAAAAGAAAATGATATTTTAAAGGCACTATCCCAAAAAACCGGCGGTGTAAGATTAAAAGAGCGTTTTGAAACGCTTTCGGGAATTGTGGATATTGATTCCGTAAAAGAATTTGTTAAAGAAAACTATATTGAAGATTATAAAACTCACACCGATATTTTATCTGCAAAAACGCTTATTGGTGTAAGCGGAACGCCCTTTACCCTGCTTTCTTTATCAAAAGGCATAAAACAGTATGAGCCTGAAAAAGTTCAGAACGGCATTTTGGAAAAATATATTCTTGATAACGAACTTATTAAACTTGCAAAAATGACTTGGGAAGAAAGAAAAGAATATTCAGGCTATTTTGCCCCCCGTGCAGATATTGTTGTCTTTGGCGGATGTATCCTTTCTTCATTTATGGAATATTATAATTTTCAAGAACTTGTTGTCAGCGACCGTGATTCGCTGGAAGGCTATTTAGAATTAAAAAACCGCTGAATATTCAGCGGTTTTATTATTTTATCCAACTTTCCCTATCCTGATAAAGTTCAATATTTGTTTTTCCGAAAAAAGCCCATTGCATTTTCTGTGCCGCAAGAGGATAATCAACTTTCCAGTACCATATGCCGTCAATGGTCGTGCCCTTTGCACTTTCATTATCGGGAAAACTGTACTGTACCATATTATATTCAAGCCAGCCGTTCACAAGAGCATCTGTTGCAAGGGACAGTAATTGATCGGAAGTGTACCCTGTGCGGATATATTTTGTTACTTCGCTAACAAGGGAAATAAGTTCGGTTTTACTTTGATTTTTTATTTCGTTTAATATGGATTTTATTACTTGTTGCTGTCTGCCAACACGGGCAGTATCACCGCCGGTCTGATGGCGAATTCGCATAAAGATAAGTGCCGTTGCACCGTCGATTCTGTTTATTCCCGTCTTTACATTGGTGCCCCAATATGCGTTCATATAATCTGCTTCGGTTTTGGTGATATTTACTTTTACACCGCCCATTTTATCAATAATTTTAGGCAGAGAATAAAAATTCACAAGCGCATAATTATCAATAGAAACTTTATAATACCTTTCAATAAGTTCTATCTGCATCTTAGGTCCGCCGTAGTTGTTAGCATGATGCAACTTTTCAAAGGTCTTTTTGTTTCCGTGTTCCATATAGCAATACTGATCGCGCAAAATTGAGGCAAGTGTAATGGTCTTGGTGTTATGGTTTATAGAAACGATCACCATCGCATCTGCCCGTGAATTCAAGTTCATATCGGCCGAATCAACGTCAATACCCATTAAAAGAATATTGGTAACTCCCTCTTCAGCGGCAGGTTGCCCATTATTCTGCCAGGAAATTATCTTATCTTCAAACTTTTCAGCTGTTTCTTCTCTTATTTTGCCATCATTTATATTGACGCTTACGTTGGGATTATAAACTTCCCCCGTCATTCCGCCCGTTAAATAAAGCCATCCGCCATACAAAAGTCCGATCAACACTATCGCAAGGGAAAGTACAACGGCTATCGCTTTAAAAAATACGGCTACGTTATCCTCTTCTCTCAAAATGTCACCTGCATAAATTATTTTTCTTCACAAAATTATTATATTCTTTTTCACATACTTCGTCAAGAAAATGCTCTCGACATTTTTCCTTTCTTGACATGCAAGTTTTATAAGAGTATAATATTCTTGAGGTGATTTTTTGAAAATACTTATTCTTACTTGTAACACAGGACAAGGTCACAACTCCACTGCAAACTCTATTAAGGAGAAGTTTCAAAAATACAATATACAATGTGACAGTGCCGATGCACTTTCCTTTGTATCGAAAAATATGTCGGATTTCATCGGCAACATGCACACAACGTTATACCGTTATGCCCCCGTACTTTTTGACCGCGGATACGAACTTGCCGAAAAATACCCTTCCGTTTTTGCCAACGATTCAGTTGCCTATAACTTTTTCTGTTTAGGTGTTGACAAATTGAAAACTTACGTTGAAGAAGGCAAATATACCGGAATTATCTGCGTGCACGTTTTTTCGGCACTTATGGCAACCGAACTTGTAAAAAAACATTCGTTAAAATTAAAAACTGCCTTTGTTGCCACGGACTACACTTGTTCACCGGGTGTTGCCGAATCAAATCTCGATGCCTACTTTATCCCCCACGAAAATCTTATCGGTGAATTTATCGCCTGCGGTGTGCCTGAAGAAAAACTTATTCCCTCAGGTATCCCCGTAAAAGATATCTTTTTCCACAGTGTTGATAAAAATCTTGCAAGGCGCGAACTTAATATTCCATACAATTCAAAACACATACTTATGATGTGCGGAAGTATGGGTTGCGGTCCAATGGAAGATATCTGCGAAAAATTAAAGGCTATCATGCCCGATAACGTTCATCTTACCGTTGTGTGCGGTACAAACGAAAAACTCAAAAAACGTATTGAAAGATTTCAGTCAGCAAACGTTCACGTTTTGGGTTTTGTAGATAACGTTCCCCTGCTTATGGATAGCGCGGATCTTTATGTTACAAAGCCCGGCGGATTAAGTGTTACTGAGGCCGCAACGAAACGTCTTCCTCTTGTTTTCATTGATGCCGTTTCAGGTTGTGAAGGTTATAACCGCTACTTCTTTTTAACGGGAGGTATGGCTCTTGCATCAAACGATCAGTCAAAATTGCCCCGTCTTATCTTAAAAAGACTTCTTGATGAAAACGCATTAAAAAAGCAGCAGGATATTATGCGTAAAGAGTTTTACAAGCACCCTGCCGAAATAATTTGTGATTTCTTTATAAGATAAAAAAACAGTGTGTCCATAAGGCACACTGTTACTTTATTCAAACATTGACGTTTTTTCAGACGGCATTACGCCAAAGGTCTTTTTATACTGTTTATAAAACCCCGAATAATCATTAAAACCGCATTGAAGTGCCGCCACGGTAGCATTTTCGCCTTCCTGAATTTTTTGTTGTGCAAGAATTAATTTTTTCCTTAAAACATATTGGTAAACCGATATGTTCATGTCTTTTTTAAATGTTTGTGTTAAAGTGGAAATCGATACGTTCAGTTTTTTTGAAAGTTCGGAAATTAAAATTTTACCGCAAAGTTCTTCATTGATCAACTCAATGGTTTTTGACGTTATCTCCGAAGGCTTCCCGCCCTCTTTAACCGCCTGATTATCCTTAGAAACTTCATTTAACACCAGCGTCAATAATGCATGCATAAGGATCTGTTTTTCATTTTCCGAATTTTTAGAATCAACGATCTCATTCATCTTGTGAAATAGTTTTTTCTGTTCACTGCTCGCCTCAATTACACGAGTTTCATACATACATTTTTTTATAAGTTCTTCAAATTCAGGAATATCATAAAAGCCAAATACACATCTGTGATATTCTTCATCGGTTACATTGATAAACTGATGATAAGTTTCTTTTGGAATTATTATTGTCTGATATGGTGAAAGCGGTATACGTTTTTCCTCGGTAACAAAGGTAGTCTGACCGCCAACAAACAACAGTATCTCATGATAATTATGAAACTCCCTTTCAGGATATGCGCTTGTACCCTTTGCATGCTTGTAAGTACACTTTTGCCCATAAACATGTTTTGAAAACTTATCTTCCACTTTTATCACCTCATGGTTATAATACTTAATCTTCACCGAATTGTCAATATTTTTTGTTATTTTTCCAATATACATTGTTTTTTTATTATGATACAATAAATAAAAAACGTTTATTAAAGGAGAAAACTATGAACAATTTATTTGACATTTCAGGCAAAAAAGCCATCGTAACAGGTGGCACTCGCGGACTTGGTTACAGCATGGCAGAGGCTCTTGCAGAAGCAGGATGTGACGTGGTAATTATCGGCTCATCTGACCGCGTTCATGAATCAGCAAAGAAAATGTGCGATAAAGGTCTTTCATGCAAAGCCGTTCAGGCAGATCTTGCAAAAAAAGAAGAAAACTACCGCGCATTTAACGAAAGTCTTGAACTTCTTAACGGTGAAGTTGATATTTTAGTAAACTGTGCAGGTGTTATTCACCGTCAGCCCTCAGAAGAATTTATTTATGATGGTTGGGAATCAGTAATGAACGTAAACCTTAATTCCGTTTGGCTTCTTTGCCAGGAAGCAGGCAAGGTAATGCTTAAAAAAGGCTACGGAAAAATCATCAACGTTGCATCAATGCTCTCTTTCTTCGGTGGACAGACCGTTCCTTCATATGCAGCCTCAAAAGGCGGCGTAATGCAACTTACAAAGGCACTCAGCAACGAATGGGCAGGCAGAGGCATCAACGTAAATGCCATTGCTCCCGGTTACATGGAAACTGACCTTAATGCCGCACTTATGGCAAATACAGAAAGATTCACCCAGATCAGCGCGCGAATCCCTGCAGGCCGTTGGGGCAAGGCCGATGACATGAAAGGTCTTACCGTATTTTTAGCATCACCTGCCAGCGACTACGTTTGCGGTGCGATCATTCCCGTTGACGGCGGATATCTTGTTAAGTAAGGAGTTTTTATTATGAAAGCATTAGTATGGATCGAAAAAGAAAAAGTTGTTATGGAAGAACGCCCAATGCCCGATTATAGCGGCAAAGTTTTAATTAAAGTTGCCTATGCAGGTATCTGTGGCTCGGACGTAAGTATCTATTTAGGAAAACACCCCCGTGCAAAAACTCCCCTTGTTATGGGTCATGAGTTTACCGGTACGGTTTGTGCCATTGACGAAAAGGTAAACACCACACTTAAAATCGGTGACAGAGTTGTTGTAAATCCCCTTTATTTCTGCGGACGTTGCCGCGCCTGTCTTAACGGAAACACTCACGTTTGCAAAACTTTGCGTTTTTACGGCATAGATACCGATGGTGGAATGGCAGAATATGCCGCTATCCCCGAAAGCTGTTTGTTAAAATTACCTGAAGAACTTGATTTTAAGTTGGCTACTTTAATTGAGCCTACTGCCGTTGTCGTTCACGGACTTCGCATGATCAAAAAAATGTTCCATGGTTCTGCCGCAGTTATCGGTCTTGGCCCCATGGGACTTTTAAGTGCATTGATGCTTAAAGATAGCGGTGTAAGCAAATTATTCTGTGTTGAAACACAGCAAGCGCGTATCGAAATGGCAAAATCATTGGGTCTTGACGTTATAAACCCCTTAACCGACGATGTTAAAGAATATATTTATGCTAATACCGAAGATGAAGGCGTTGACATTTTAGTTGAAGCAAGCGGCAGTCCCGCAGCAGCAAAAATGATGACGGATATTACAGGTGTACGCGGTGAGATTCTTTTGTTAAGCGTATTTAAAGAGCCTTCCGCCATTGATCTTCGTGCCATTAACTTTAAAGAACAACAGATTATCGGCACTCGTGTTTATACGGGTCTTGATTATAAAGATGCCATTGACTACTTAAAATCCTTTGGCGAAAAACTTGCCCCCGTAATTTCTCATGTTTTGCCTTTAGAGGAAGGGCAAGAAGTTTTCCAGGAAATCATCAGTGGGAAAACAAACACCATGAAAGTTTTACTTAAAGTATCAGATTAGAGGAACTTAACATGATCAATAAAGATCCAAGATATATAAATAACGGCTCAGAAATTCCCACCGCAGGGGGATATGCCGATCAGCCAAGCATTGTAGTTTTATCTGACGGCACTTACGTTTGTGCAACCACCACCGGCAAGGGCGAAGAAGGCGCAAAAGGGCAGATAGTTTCCGTTATGCGCTCTACTGATGGCGGAAAGACCTGGACAGAGGGCGGTCAGCTTGAAGACCCCCAATGGGAATCAGCCTATGCCGTTCTTGTAAAGGACAGATTTGAAAGAATCTACTGTTTATACAATTACAATCTTGACCACTTCGACATAAAGAATTTCGGTTGTTATCGCCTTGATATGGGTGGCACCTACTGTATGCGCTACAGCGATGATCAAGGTCTTTCCTGGTCAGATCGAATTATCGTTGACGTAGGTTTTACCGATCTTGATACCGATTATCCTTACTTCCCCGAAGAGGGAAAGCAATATAGATTCATGTGGAACGTTGCCCGACCATTTATTGACGGTGATGATCTTTATATAATGATCGGCAAGCCATTTTTGGGAATCAAAAATCTATATGAATTTGAAACAACACGCGGTGTGCTTCTTATTGCAAGAGGAATCGTAAAAGATCCCCACGCTCCCTTTATAACGCTTCCTGAAGGCAAAAAAGAACTTCTGCCCCGTCCGGGCGACAGAATTACCGAAGAACATTGTTGCGTAAAACTTTCCGACGGTACTTTGTTTGTTACTTCAAGAACAGAAAAGGGTTATCCCCTTGTGTTCGTAAGCCACGATGACGGAAAAAACTTCACCGATGGTTTTATTCCCAAGCACGTCGGCGGACTTTCGGTAAAACAGCCTCGTGCCGCCAACTTCTTATGGAAACTTCAAAACGGCACCTATCTTTACTGGTTCCATAATGTAGGAAACATGGGATATGATTTCAGAAATCCCGCCTGGTGCGCACCTGCCTTTGAAATTGATACTGAAAAGGGCAAAGAATTAGTTTACGGTCAGCCTGAAATTCTTTTCTACCATACCGGGGACCGTCTTTCCATCAGTTATCCCGATTTCATTGAGCATGACGGAAAACTTTTTATAACCGAAACACAAAAGCAAATTGCACGCATTCACGAAGTTGATAAAAAACTTGTAAACGCCCTATGTAATCAGGATACCGTCTGCAAAAAACTTGACGGAATATCCATGGCGGAATTAAAGGAAAAAGGCGTTCCCCGACAAGATTATTCCAAAGTAAACCACAACGATCGCGATGAATGGAAAGAACTTGTTGAAAACGGCGGAACTACCTGGATTTTTGAAGGAACTTTCCAAAAAGGTGACAAAGTCATTTCAGCATTTAACAAGCAACGTGGCGGTTTTAAAGTTACCGTAAACGATGACGGAACGCTTTGTTGTTTTGCCTCCGGTGAAAATGCAAACTTTACCGTTGAAAGTTCAATAAATGTTTGCGACGGCAAAAAGCATCACGTTGCCTGGATAACGGATACTTGCGCTTCAATTAGTTATCTTGTTATCGACGGCATCTTTGATAACGGCGGAGAAGATTCTATTTGCGCTTGGCGTTTTGTTCCCCGTCAGTTAAGTTTTATAAATGCCGTTAAAGACGTAACGTTTAGTGAAAACGTAAGCGTCCGTCTTATCCCCAACACAATTCTCACTTATGACGCAATAGGCGACTGGCGCACAAGCAACTGATACCGCAAGGCAAACATATTGCAAAACACTACTCTCAAAAATCAAATCCCCACCGATTTCTCGGTGGGGATAAATTTTGCTTTATAAATCTAATTACTTAGATTCTTTAATAGCAGCCTGTGCTGCAGTACGCAAAAGAGAGAAAATGTGGATGTCAACATCCAAAAAGGTATTTTTTAATCTCATTTAAATCAATATTGGCTAACGATTTTTCTTTCGAGAAGCGGTATACTTTACATTCTCGTATCATAGAAAGAGGACTTCTCCAATAGGCAAAATATTTAACCCCTATAAGCAAATTCCCAACAGCAAAAAGCATGTTCAATTCATTGTCACCTTGCCCCATAACTGCATATTCTTCTATAAGCAAAGCATTCCCTAACAACTTATTTAAAAATTTTCTATCACTAAACTCGGGCGGGTTTTGAACATATATTGTTCCGATAACCGCATCGCTTTCTTCCGTATTGGCTGCAAGCTGTTTGAGTTGTTGACTAACAGGAAGTTTTTTAAATTCCTCTTGTTCTCTTAAATGTTCCATGAATTTATCCCAATCCATACAATCACCCCTCAAAATTATTATACCACAAATTTAGATTCATTTCAACAGATATAGAAAATCACCCTGCCGATTGTTCGGCAGGGTGATAAGTTTGCTTTATAAATCTAATTATTTAGATTCTTTAATTGCAGCCTGTGGGGCAGTACGCAAAAGAGGAAAATTAAACTCCCGTTTCTTTTTCCCATTCTTTATGTGCCAGATTCCATCTTTCACTGTGTGCACCCAATGCGCCGATTTGACGAGGATGTGCAAGAGGAAGAACCTTTATATTTTTTCCGCAAATGATTGTTTCGGTAGGATTTCCGTAACCATATAAATCAACATATTCACCAAGTGTGGAATATGGAACATCTGCGACTTTTTTTAAATATTGTTCAATCGGAATATCTCCTAAAAGCACCAACAGTTCTGCTTCCGATTGCATCAATTCTTCAGTAATTTCTTCACTGCGTTTTTTATCACAAAATGTAGATGGACGTGCAGGAATTGTTACGGGATTTAATCCGTATTCTTTGATAAGAGGGTTGTATTTTTCTCGAAGTGCCTTGGCTTGACTTGGATTGATTCGTGTTTCAGGTAAGCAATCACACAACCAAGCATCTTCACGTGTAAATCCTAACGGAGCAAGAATGTTCTCATTAAGAACTTTTGCTGAAGGTCCGTTTAACTGACTGCTTGCAGGTTCTAAAACGCCAAGTTCTTTTGGAATATTAACGTCAGCAATAATTCTTTTGGCTTCTTCTTTGTTTCCGTCCCAAAATATACGCGGTTCACTGGCAACCGCCAATGCTTGACAGATAACCTTTCCCTCCTTCTTCCATCGTGCATGAACCGCACTTGCATATACACCTAAAACAAAAACTTTTTTAGGTGATTTATCTTGCTGCACCAAAGGATATAATTCTTGTCCAAATGGAAAATAATATGGCATAATAAATGCCTCCTATTTGTATTTATTAAATAAATCATACCATATTTTTGATTTGTTTGCAATATGTACAAAAATCCCTCTGCCGATTTCTCAGCAGAAGGAGAATTTTTACTTTACAAATCTATTTACTTAGATTCTTTAATTGCAGCCTGTGGTGCAGTACGCAAAAGAGGGGCGTGTAAATTTAATAAAACTGAGTCTTTCGTAATTTATCGCTTTATTGTGCTTAAAAAAACCGATGCGGCAACAAGGGAGCCCTCGCAGGACGGATGATAATCATCCTGTGCCAAAAGATTTATGTCAGGTCGATTTTTTGTAATATTATAAAAGGCTCTGCCCACGGGAACTGCGATTGTATTCAACTGTTTTGCTGCAGTTTGATAGGCATTTTCAAGTTTTTCGTGCATTTCGTCGTAAGAAAAACCTGTGCTTTTCAGCTTTTCACTTTCGTTTCTATAGGCCCAAGTCTGATAAAAAATCGGCATTGCTCCTTTTTTACGGATTTCGTTGCAAAGTTTTTGTGCAGCGGTGAAAAAGTCGTCATAATTTCGTACGGGATTGATGCTTTGGTCTTGTATAACTACGATATCAAAGTTTCCCTCGTTAATTTTTTTCAAGAAAAGCATACCTTTTTCACTTTCAAAATCTGCATACTGATGGAGATAATGTCCACCAAAAGTCAATTTATCCACCTGAACGTCTAAAGCGCATGCATTAGCCATATTTTGAAACAGTGTGGGCATATCATTATAATAGGTAAAACTATTTCCGACAAACAACATTTTCATATGCGCACCCCTCACCTCATTGCACACTTATTTTCAATGTACTATACCATACTTATGGAAAGATGTCAATAAATGCAAAAAATACGCCCGAATTTCTCGGTCGGATAGTTTTGTTTTATAAAGTCAGCAATTACTTGCTTTCTTTGATTGCGGCCTGAGTTGCGATCAGCAAAAGAGGGAAATTATTTAATTTCATATCTTATTAGTTTTGCGTTCGGCAAAAACCAACAGCCGTAATCATAATCATCGTTTTCAGGGAGGCATAGCTCCCAGCCGCAACTGTTGCTGAAATCGTAATACTCCCAACCAAAAGCATCATCTTTAGCCTCGGAGAATTCAAAAAGGGTTTCATCTGTATATTTAAATTCGTCTTCTGTATCAGCTAAGTTTTTTGCTATTTCTAATACTTTGTCCTTGAAAGCTATTTTTGCTTTTTCAAGGTCACTGTAAACGCCATAAACTTCAATTTCAGAACCGGTACCCCACTCATTGTTTGCTAACCAGTCTCTTCCACTTAATACATAAACACTTTCCATTTTTTACACCTCATTTATTTTGTTATCGCTTTTGCGATACAAGCACATTATACACCTAACCTTGCACCAAATTTGGTACAAGTTAATGCGTTTATCTAATTTTAGCACTTTTTCTTCCAAAAATCAACTATTTTACAAAAAAACCCCACCGATTTGGACCATATCCAGATAAACAGACAGGAAAACAAACACCCTATCATAGAATATCTTTAATTTACGCGGCTTTACTCCTGATTTCAAAAGGAGTAAGGCC
>JAZULU010000261.1:0-13763 GCA_045603265.1 Clostridia bacterium | reverse complement strand
AATATTTTTATTTTTGCTATGTTGTGAAGATATAGACATTTGGTATAACCATATAGAACTGCCGATACGTCCACCTTCGACAAACGACCTTATTTCAACAAAAGAAAATTATATCGTTTATGACTATGTTGAAAAAGTTATTAAGCGTTCAGAAGGATATTTTGAACTTAGAAAAATGTATGAAGAATACACAACCCCCAGTGGTTTTAGGCTTATAAGCCTTATAATTTCATTTTTTATTCTAATGCTTAAATATGTAATATTATTTGGTCGTTTAACCAATGTTTATATTGCAATATTTACAATGGTTATGTTTTGTATTATAGGATATGTTATTCCTAAATTTATTTGTTCAAAATTCTTTGTATTAAATTCTTTTTCAAAAAGTTATCAATCACTATCTAAAACTTTTACTGAAATATATTCTTCCAAAGATTTTAAATCAATAAGTGAAAGAGCAGCTTTTAATAATTTTATGTTAGAAGAACATTATCGTTTTTTGAGAAACAATAAACAAACAATCCGATTTAGACTATTTATAAAAAAAATTCCCACACTGATTTGTTTTGCTTTCTTCATATATGCACACATCTCTATTTTAAAAATATAATTCAAAAAAATAAAAAAATCCCCTTTGGCGCCACCAACACCAAAGGGGAACATATCGGCAGAAAGGAGCCAATATGCATAAACACATACATATTATAGGCAAAATCCACCTTTCTGTCAATAGAAAGGTATTTTTATGCCCATTTATAAGCAAAACAAGAAAAAAGACGGTATAAATCAATACAAAGTGGTAGTGAATTATACCGACCGAAACGGAAAGTATCATCAAAAAACGAAACTCGTCTACGGCAAGGACGATGCCTCTTTCGCAGAGCGCAAAATGCAACAGGAAATTCAAAATGTAATCCCTGACAACGCAATGAGCATTACCGAGCTTTTTGAAGAATATAAATCTGCAAAAAAGCATGAAGTAAGGGAATCAACGTTGGATAAGTCAATAAGAATACTAAAATTACACGTTATACCTGCCGTTGGCAAAACTCGTTTAGATGATTTAAACGTCAAAGCACTTCAAAAATGGAAGAATAGCATTAATGAAAAGCAGTTAAAAACCAAGACAAAAAATAATATATATTCCGAATTTCGCGCCTTGCTCAACTTTGCAGTAAAAATGGAGTATATTCAAAGCAATCCATTGTCAAAAATAGGTGGATTTAAAGAAGTTCTTGATTTTTCAACTTCTCAAGACAAATTGCACTACTACACCGTTGAACAGTTTCAAAGATTTATATCGGTTGCAGAAGAAACCTGCAACTCACTCACAGAGTGGGGATATTATGTCTTTTTTAATATCGCTTTCTATACCGGGATGAGAAAAGGTGAGATAAACGCTTTAAAGTGGTCGGATATTGAGGGCAATATAATTCATGTGCGCAGATCCGTAAATCAAAAAGCCAAAGGAAAGCCTCTTGTAGAAACACCACCAAAAAATAAAACATCATATAGGGATATACAAGCCCCAAAACAGCTTTTAGACATCTTAAGCGAACACAAACAACGTCAAATGCAATATAAGTCTTTTTCCGACGATTTTCGCATCTGCGGAGGTATTAAATGTCTCTCCGATACAAGCATATCAAATTACAATATCAAGTATGCAGATCTTGCTGATCTCCCCCACATTCGTGTACACGATTTTAGGCACACCCACGCTTCCCTTTTAATTAACGAAGGGATCAACATTCAGGAAATTGCTCGCAGGCTCGGACATAGCAATGTAGAAATAACTTGGAACACATATGCCCATCTCTATCCACGTGAGGAAGAACGTGCAATAAAGGTGCTTGAGAGTATTAAAATTTAATTCTATTCGTGCAAAATTCGTGCAAAGAAATTAAAAAGTCCCTAAAATAGGGACTTTTTTCGTGTTTGGTGGAGGCGAGGGGAGTCGAACCCCTGTCCAAAGAAGCGGAAATATGGTTTTCTACGAGCGTAGCCGATGATTTTAAATTCCCCTTTGCGCTTGCACAACGGCACGCTTACGCATCAGGTAGCTTCATTTTACATCGCGGTCGCAAAGCTTAGACCGCTGACGTGCACTGTGTAATTTGACACCGGTGATCTGAGCCCACAGTCAGCCCAGGCCGATGGTAGGTGCTATTAAGCAGCTACTAAATTAGTATTTCTGTTAGCGTTTATATTTACGCTCGGGTTTTTAGCGTGTCCCCGAAATCACAGCTCGCTTACCGTACCACCGAACAACCCTGTCGAAATCTTTCCGCCCCGATA
Organism: Clostridia bacterium; assembly: GCA_045603265.1. Classification (GTDB taxonomy): domain Bacteria; phylum Bacillota; class Clostridia; order Christensenellales; family QALW01; genus UMGS1322. The sequence continues at coordinate 11,465 of JAZULU010000261.1, read as the reverse complement.
TAAAAACGGCAGATGCCGTTATTAATTATTTTTAAACCAGATCTCAAATAAGAATTTTACGGAATCATCCATCCATTGTGCGGAATAATGCTTTCCGTTTATGGGATTTGTTCCATAGTTGCTTGTTGCAAGTCCATGATGACCAAATGGATAAACATGAAGTTCAAAGGTTACGTTGTTCTCGGCAAGTTTTGTTGCAAAAACAAGACTGTTTTTTACGGGAACAACTTTGTCATTTGCCGTATGCCACAAAAAAGTTGGCGGAGTATCGGCATTAACATGAGTTTCAAGTGACATTTTTTTATAAATTTCAGATTCTGTATCAGTAGTGCCCGAAACAAAATCAATGGAATATTTATGAGCAAACATAAGATCCGCAGAAATTACGGGATAACCTAAAACAAGTGCATCAGGCTTAATATCTTCCTCTTTTGCATTAAGAATGTCCAAGATAACCTGATCGTTATATAAAACGCCTAAACTTGCCGCCAAATGACCGCCTGCAGAATAGCCGTTTACTGCAATCTTTTGGCTATCTATTCCCCATTCTTCGGCATGCTTTCTAATATAAAGCATTGATGCGGCGATCTCTAAAAGTTGCTGAGGATAATGTTCAGGTTTAACGCTGTATTTAAGAACGAAACATGAAAAGCCTTCCATTAAATACTTACATGCAATAGGCTCACCTTCTCTATCGCTTACGTTGCAATATCCGCCACCGGGAGCAATAAGCATTGCGGGAATTTTTCTGTTTTCCTCCATGCGAGGTGCAACGTCATTTATAAAGCAATGTAATTCAGGCTCTTGCTGACTTTTTAAGCAAGGAAACTCTTCTTTTAATTTTACAATAAAGTGATTCATATTATTCTCCCCTATTTTTCGTTGCGCGATCAATGGCGCGGTTCATATCTTTAATTGCCGCATCCTCACGCTTATCGTGAAGTTTTTTGCCTTTACAAAGTGCAACCTCAATTTTAACGTAACCATTTTTAAAATATGCTTTTAAAGGAATAAGCGTATAACCGTCAATTTTCATTTTGCCGAAAAGACGGTCGATTTCCCTGCGGTGCATAAGAAGTTTTCGTGTACGCATAGGGTCTTTATTGAAAATATTGCCCTTCTCGTAAGGAGAAATGTGCATACCGATAACGAACATCTCACCGCCGCGAATAATTATATGGCTGTCTTTAAGATTAGTTTTACCTTGACGCAATGATTTAACTTCAGTACCGAAAAGTTCGATACCTGCTTCATAAGTGTCCTCAATAAAATAATCGTGACGCGCTTTTTTGTTTTCAGTAATTATTTTAATCGGTTTATCCATTATACGCTCCAAACAAATTTCAATTTGTATATTACCTTTTTTTCACAAAAAAGTCAAGTTAAAAGAGTAAATTCAACCTTTCCTTCGGGAATATTTACCGCGAAAACTCTTATTTTTACAACATCGCCCAATCTATAAGTTTTTTCGTCACTTTTAAGACTATAACGTGATTCATCATAATCAAAATATCCGTCCATGGTGTTTATTGGAATAAAGCCTTCAACGGTATTTTTAAGTTCAACAAATATTCCGTATGCGGTAACGCCGGAAACGGAGCCTGAAAACTCCTGCCCTATTTTATCGCTCATATACTGCGCTTTTCGGATATCTTCAACGTCACGCTCGCAAGTGGCGGCATTTATTTCTTGAGCAGTTGAAATACTTGCGCAGTTTTCAATTCGCGAATGAATTTCCCTTAACCCAGAAAGATTCTTATCAAAAGTCATATGAAGTGCGCGATGCACCATAAGATCGGGATATCTGCGGATAGGCGAAGTAAAATGCAAATAGTTTTCATATGCAAGACAGAAATGGCCGTCACAAGTCGCCTTATATTTTGCCTTGCTCATTGAACGGAGCATAGTTTTCTTTAAAAGTGCTTCTTCAGGAGTGCCTTGTGCCTTTTCAAGGATTTTTTGGAAATCCTGAGGTTTTGGCTTTTCGGGCAGAGAATATCCAAACACACCCAAAAGTTCTTTAAATGCTTCAAGTTTCTTTTCTTCAGGTGGCTCATGAACGCGATAAATACCCGGAATGTTGTGATTTTTTAAATGGCTTGCAACGGTAACGTTGGCAAGAAGCATAAACTGTTCAATAATTCTATTGGAAATTCCCACTTCATATTCCGTAATATTTATAGGAAAATCATTTTCATCTAAAATTATTTTTGCTTCCGGAAGATCAAAATCAATACTTCCCCGTTTTTTTGCACAATCAATAAGCAACAACGCAAGATTTTTCATAAGAAGCAACATTCCGAAAACATCTTTATACTGTTTGCGCTTTTCGCTTTTGGAATTTTCCAAAATTTCGGTAACTTCATTATAAGTCATGCGGTGCTTGTTGTTTATAACAGATGGCTGAATGGAATAATCAACAACTTTTCCCTGCTTTGTAATAATCATAAAGCAAGACAAAGTCAGCCTATCCTCACCCTCATTTAACGAGCAGATTCCGTTTGAAAGTTTTTTGGGAAGCATGGGATAAACTTTTCCCGGAATATACACGCTTGTTGCACGGCTTCTTGCCTCAACATCAATAATACTATCCATTTTAACGTAGTGTGAAACATCAGCAATATGAACGCCCAGAAGATAATCGCCTTTTTCGGTTATCTCCAAAGATACGGCGTCATCAAGATCTTTGGCATCGTCGCCATCAATGGTAATAGTGTTTAACTTTCTTAAATCAAGACGGTTATTAAAATCTGTTTCGCTTATTGTTTCGGGAACGGATTCTGCCGCCTGCAATACCTTTTCAGGAAAATTAAGGGCTATACCATAATTATATAATACAGATAAAATTGCGGTGGAATCATCTTCAGATGAGCCTAAGTTGTCTGTTACCAGGCATACACCGTTTGCCTTAACCGTTGGATAAGAAACGATCTCAGCAACAACTTTATCCCCTTCCTTTGCACCGTTGCGCTTTGATTTGGGAAGAATGAAAAGTTCGCGGATTTTTCTTTCATCAGGTGCAACGTACAAAGTAGTGTCATCGCGGTAGACTGTTCCGACGATTCTTTCATATCCGCGTTTAACAATGCGCACCGCCTGACAATTTTTACCCTTTTTAATAACTTGGATAATATCATTATGCATCAGGCAGAAATCGCGGCTTTTTACGATTTTAAGATCTTCAGAAAGTTCATCACACACAAAAAAATCTGCCCCTGAAAGAGTTGAACATACCTTACCTTCCAACAATCCCGAAGTCTTTGTATAACCTTTTCCCGATTTCATTATCTTGCCGTCTTTAACTGCACGGTCCAAAATCTTTTTTATGACCTTTGCTTCGGATTTTCTAAATCCCATTTTTTTGCAGATCTCAAATTCCGAAACAGGTGTTTTTGATTCTTTTACTAATTTTATTATTTGTTCCATTATTATATAGTGTTTACCTTTTATAATTATAAATTCGCAAAAAAAAGCCGTATCCTTGCATAGCAAAAACACGGCAACAGTTTTATAAAGAACACTTAAGCTGCAGGTGTTACAATAGGTGTTCCACCATCCTGAGATGCTGCTTTCTTATCATTAGCAACATCATTGGCTGCAAAAAGTACTGTAAGAGCAATGCTCAATACAACAAAAATAACAACGCATATTTTTGTTATCTTAGCAAGTTTCTCATCATTACCAAGTTCCTTACCTTTGCCGAAATAGTTATCACTTTCACTGGTTGCTGTAACACCGGTGATACCCTCACTCTTACTCTTCTGTAAAGCAACTGCAACGATGATAACAAGTGACAATATTATTATTAAAATTTCAAGAATAAGCATAACTGCTGACATATAAAAAAACCTCCGTTCTATTAACCGAATAAGATTATAACACATATGGAATATTTTCGCAAGCACATTTTTCCAAAAGATTTTCCTATTTTATAATTTATATGTTGACAAATGTAACAGAAAATGATAAGATATTACAAAAGTGTTACATATTGCATTTAAAATTTATGAAAGCGGTTTATTTAATGAAAAAGATTTTTGCTATTATTTTAATATTGGTGACTATAGTTCCATGTTACCTTAACATGAATGACATAAAAGTGGAAGCAGAGCCTATCACTCAATCCACAGAAAGTTATGATGTTTATGAAATACAATACATATTAAAGAAGTTCGGTTATTTCACTTACGATTGTACAGGCTATTACGGTGAAGCCACCGCACTTGCAGTTAAAACTTTCCAGAAGGACAAGGGTCTTGATGCTACCGGCATTGCCGATGACGATACTGTTGCTTTTATCCGCGCCGCAAACTGTGCAGAAGCAACCGTAAGTATCAAAACTCAACTTAACGTTCGCGAAAGTGCAGATTCTTCCAGTGAAGTTATCGATTCACTTACACGCGGTTCCAAGTTATATATATATTCTGAGCAGGATGACTGGTATCACGTTGAAACTGAAAACGGCATTTTAGGCTTCATTCTTAAAAAATATCTTGATCCCACCGATATTCAGGGACTTGAGGGTAAGATAACCGGTGTAAGCGATGCAGTAAACGTTCGTTCAAAAGCAGAAATTGACGGTCCCATTGCATTCCAGGTAAAAAATGACGAAGCAGTAAAGATCGTTGGCGGTAACGGCGACTGGTTTAAGATCTCGTATAACGGAAAATCAGGTTACATTTTCAAACAGTACGTTTCAATCGGCGGTGAAGGCGGATCCTCCACCCTTTTAAACGAAGTAGTTGATCCTTGGAAAGCAAGTATAACCGCTTCTTCCCTTAAAGTGCGTTCAGGTCCCAGTACCGGTTACGATACAATTACTACAATAACAAAAAATGATACGTTCACCGTTCTTGGTCAAAGCGATAATTGGTACTACATCGAACTTGCAAACGGTACAAAAGGTTACGCAAGCAAAGAATATATCCAAAAAGGCAGCGGATATTCAACTTGTACCATTAACGTAAATGGTACTCTTAACGTAAGAAAAGGTCCCGGCACAAGTTATGATTCAGTTGCCTCCGTTAAGGATAAGGAAGTTGTTACTCTTGTTGACGATTCGGAAGAATGGTACAAAATCAAGACCGCCGCAGGTGTTGAAGGCTATATTTTAGGTAAATATGTTAAACTTGGCGGCTCACTTTCATCAAACGCACCTTCAGCCGCAAAGCCAAGCGGTACTTTTAGACTTGATTCAGAAGGCGTTGGCGTTGTAAACATTCAGAACAGACTTAAAACTTTAGGATATTTTTCAGGCACACCTACCGGATATTACGGATCTGCTACAGTTTCTGCCGTAAAGAAATTCCAGAAAGCATCCGGTCTTTCGCAGGATGGCGTTTGCGGATCTTCAACACTTGATAAATTGTTCTCATCATCTGCAATTACAGCCGCTCAGGCAGCAAAAAATGAGGCTTCAAAGCCCACCGCAACACCTAAGAAAGATTCAAATTCCGGTTCTTCAAGTTCAGGATCATCTACTCCTGCTAAGCCCGGCAACACCGCTTTAGGTCAGCAAATAGCCGATTATGCAAAACAGTATCTTGGCAGGCCTTACGTTTTAGGTGCAAACGGACCTAACTCCTTTGACTGCTCAGGCTACACCAAGTTTGTTTATGCACATTTTGGAATCAATATTCCCCGTACCGCATATACTCAAGGATATTGGAATCAGGGTACAAAAATAAATTCCATTTCTGAGCTTCAGGTAGGCGACCTTGTGTTCTTTAACACCGTAAACGACAGCGATTTATGCGACCATGCAGGTATTTACCTTGGTAACGGTCAGGTTGCACATGCTTCCTCAGGCTCATACAGAAAGACTGTTATTTCAAGCATGTCACAAAACTACTATAAGACAAGATTTTCATGGGGAAGGCGCCTTATCTGATGGAATTAGTAAAACCAAATGAAAGAATAGATGATTTACAATTCAGGGGTCTGAAGATTATTCAGAACCCTGAATATTTCTGTTTTGGAACTGATGCAGTTCTTCTTGCTGACTTTGCAACGGTAAAGAAAAACGCAAAAATATGTGATCTTGGAACGGGTACGGGAATTCTTCCAATACTTTTGTACGGCAGACATGAGTACGTTAAGTGCGATGCGGTGGAAATTCAGGATTTTATGGCAGAAATGGCATCGCGCACGGTAAAACTTAATAATCTTGAGGATAGAATTACTATTCACAATGCCGATTTAAGAGATTTAAAAGGTGTTCTGCCCTCTTGCGAATATTCAACCGTTGTATGTAATCCGCCCTATAAAAAAGACGGAAGCGGTGAGCACAACAAAGATGATGCCCACTCTGTTTCCCGTCACGAAGCAACTTGCACCTTGGACGACGTTTGCTCCGCCGCTAACTATTTATTAAAAAACGGCGGAAGATTTGCAATGATAAACCATTCTGACAGAATAGTTGATATTTTTGCAACAATGCGCAAATATAACATTGAGCCTAAGCGCGTGCGCCCCGTTCAATCGCGCCCCCACACCCCCGCTTACGTTGTGTTAATTGAAGGTGTCAAGGAAGGCAAGCCTTATATGAATTGGGAGCCTACCTTATGTATTTACGATAAAGACGGCAATATTAATGATGAGATAAACCGTATCTATCATGTGGAGGAAAAGTAAATGCTTTATATCTGCGCAACACCTATAGGTAATTTAGAAGATATAACCTTGCGTGCACTTCGCGTTTTAAAAGAATGTGATGCCATTGCTTGCGAAGATACGCGCCATAGTGCATCGTTATTATTTAAGTATGAAATAAACAAACCCCTTATTTCCTATCATGAACATAACGAACAGTCACGTTCAGAGCAAATTCTCGACCGCGTTGAAAATGGCGAAAATATCGTGCTTGTATCAGATGCAGGTATGCCTTGCATTTCAGATCCCGGCTATATAATCGTAAAAAAAGCAAGAGAGAGAAATCTTCCGGTAACAGTTCTTCCCGGTGCAAGTGCAGGTCTTTGTGCTTTAGTTCTTTCAGGTTTCAAGTGCGACCGCTTTGTTTTTGAAGGATTCTTGCCCAAAACGGGAAAAGAGCGCAAAGAGCGAATCGAAGCATTAAAAAAAGAGCCTCGCGCAGTAATTCTGCACGAAAGCCCCCATCATTTGGAAAAAACATTAGAAGACCTTGCCGAAAAATTAGGTGCAAGAGAAATTGCCATTGTTCGCGAAATTACTAAAATTCATGAAGAATGTGTTACTTTCCCCTTAAATGAGTGGAAAGAAAAAATGCCCACTGTTAAAGGCGAGTTCGTTCTTGTTTTAGCCGAAAAAGAAAATGCTTTAACGGAGGAATTTGAAAGTCTTTCCATAAAAGATCAAGTGAAACTTTTACTTGATGAAGGTGTTGATAAAAAGACCGCCATCAAGCAAGTCGCCCAAAGAATGAACATTCCTAAAAACGACGTCTATATGGAAGTTATTGATATGTGAACATAGTGAAAAAGATTGTGAACAAAACATATTTTAGGAGGATATTATATAATGGCTAAAGAGAAAAGATTTGAAAAGATTTATAGCCAAAGTGCAGGCTCTATCGAAATTTGGATCGACAAGGAAACCGGCGTCAATTATTTGTACCATTCAAGCGGTTATTCAGGTGGATTAACAGTTTTGTTAGATGAAAACGGAAAACCGATAGTTACCCAACTTGATGAATAATAATCAGTTCAATGTCGTTTATGCAAAAACACCCTATGACAGTAGATGTCATAGGGTGTCCTTATTTTTTAATAATTGGCTTCATTGTGGGGATTTAGGCGGGATAGATCTTATATCCTTATTTATCCTGCCTTTTTCTGAATTTGTTAATCCAAAGTGGTTTCATTGCAGAGAATAACCTATCATAATATGGCATAACTTTATCTCATTTGTCGTAAAATCTGTCGTAAAATTCCGAATATGTTTACTATGTCAGCCAAAGAAACACATTCTCTTTATCATTTTCCTGCCACCGCCTCCACCGCCGAGTAACGACTCGTTGGCAACATTACCGATGGCATCTACCTTCATTTTTGTTATATCTTGTCTTATTATGTTTAATGGAATATATGATTTTCTTTTACTTATAAATTGCGATAGGAATTACTACAAACGCAGGACCTTTAATCGTATCACTTAATTCTTTGGGCATTGTTAAGTCTTTAGTATTCATCGCTCTGCGTTGATCCCTATTTAATGGTAATTCTTTTATAGATTTAAAGAAATCTGTTAGCTCCACACTACTACCTTTATTTATTTTTCTCTGAATTTTGCAAAGAATTGTAACATCTCCAACAAAACTTTCTTGTTGAACTTTCAAAAAAGAATCGTCCAAATAAGCAACAACGGGATAGTCTTTTTGTCCAGCAAAGGATAATACACACGGAATCTCATTCCCGTTTTTATAATCACCCAGTCCTTTTATTCCCTCTATAGCTTTTTGTGTCTTATTGTCTATAATTGGCGTATCCGTAAATGATTCAATAAGTGTAGTTAAATCAGAAAACTGTGAAATCGCTGTTGAAAATTCTTTTAATTTAGAAAAGCGAATTGCTCCCATAAACTCAACAACTTCATCTCTTGATAATTGATTCCAAATTTCATCGTTTAAGAACTCATAAAAAGGTATATCTTCTTCATTTTGCAACAAATCCATAAACAATTGAACTTTTGCAGAAGGCGTTAAAGTTCTTTCCTGTTGTGTTTCGGTTTCAACGATTTTTTCTGCGCCAACACCTACTGCTTTTACACCTAAAGTTCCTTTTTTATCGGTTGTTTGTTTTTCCTTCGTGATTATTTTTTCAGGTAACGAACCTTCAAGAGCAGATAAATAATCATCTAAAATATTTTCGTTTAAGTATAAAAAATTCCTTAATTTCATTTTTTACATTCCTTTTTAATGTTAATTCGTTAATTTCTGATACATCTTCATAAGCTCTGCCACACAAGTGCTTTCCGTCATTGTCTTCACATCAAACCCATACGCTTGCATAACAGCGCGGTCGTTGGCTTGGTGAGCCTTTCGGAGTTCCGGCGGCATAGCAACTTCATCGTAGAGATCAGCCAGAGAGCAATCGGGATAGAGGGCGCGAGCATCAAGAATTGTTTGTGCTGTTTTTTCGATGGCTGCCTTTTGTTCATCGGTAGGAGTCGGCCACGGGAAAGTATTATAGACAATGCCTCCAGAATATCTATAATCACTTTTCAATCTTCCACCAACTGTTCTCATCCATGACATGTGAACATTTGATGTGATAACACCGAATTGATAAAGGTTAGCATTAGGAACGATAGTTGTAGAATTGCTTGCAATGATATTTGGAGTTAAAAAGCCTATAGGAACGTATCTACGGTTCTCTGAAGATGTACTCGGAATAAGCATATAATTGCTATCCGGCTGTGAGATAAAGAAGAAAAGGTGGGGCGTATCTGCTTTTGCTCGTGTTGGAGCGGCAGTGCTATTAAGTCGCATTTCACGAACGGCAGATAACCGTTGTGATAACACCTTGCTTTTTCTAATGTCCGCTGGTGAAACATCTTTCAACCATAAACAAAAGCGTTCTTTTTTATTGATATATTCTACGGCGCCTGTGTACGGGAGAATATATTTTTCTAATTCCGGTTCGGTTTTTAAGATTTCATTCCGTTCTTCTGGAGAAAGGATTAAATTTCCACCATCGGCAGGTTTATTTCCTAAATACATTGTAGGAATATCAGATAAAGGTTTGGCTCTACTTACTACAAGTGCAGTGGGAGCATCCACTAAATAAGGATTGATATTGGAAACTTCGCGCACAACAGACTCATTAAAATATAACATTTTCTTCTTTGCGATTCCATATTGGCTAAATCCAATAATTACACAATGAACTGCTGCCTTATCTTTGGCTTCGCTGTTCCATCTAAAGGTGCGATAAGCAAAATCAATTTCAATATTAAGTTGATTAACAAGTCTATCCCACAACGGAGCAACCTGTTCACCTTGAGTTATGCTGTTAGTAGAAACCAAAGCCGCTCTAATTTTAGTTCCTTGCATCAACTCAGCTGCTTTGTGATACCAAGCTCCAACATAATCAATGCTATTTGATAATTTTATTTTTCCAAATATAGCCACAGCATCGTTCTTTTGTTCTGATGTCATCATTGAAGCGCCAACAAACGGCGGATTGCCCATAATGTAGTTTAGCTTGTCCTTAGGAACAACGCTTTCCCAATCGGTACGGAGGGCGTTGCCTTCTACGATGTTGGCATAGGATTTCAGCGGAAGAAAATTGAGGGACATATTTACAATATCCTCGGTTTCCTTAAGCATCTGGCTTTCTGCAATCCAAAGTGCAGTTTTTGCAACGGTAACAGCAAAATCGTTGATCTCAATGCCGTAGAATTGACCGATAGAAACCTTAATCAAACCATCATATCCAAGTAAAATCTGTCCCTGGTTGATAATCTCCAAGGCTTCATTCTCCAAACGGCGCAGAGAAATATAGGTTTCGGTCAGGAAGTTACCGGAACCACAGGCAGGATCAAAGAAAGTAAGGTTTCCGAGCTTTTCACGGAATGCTTCTGCTTTATCGTTGCGAATCTTGGGGACTTTCAATGCCTTGATCTCTGCAAGCTCCTCGCGGAGTTCATCAAGGAATAGCGGGTCAATAACCTTATGGATATTTTCGATAGAGGTATAGTGCATACCGCCGCTGCGACGGGTTTCGGGGTTCAATGTGGACTCGAACACGGCACCAAAAATGGTGGGGCTGGTCTGCGACCAGTCGAATTCTTCGCTTGCATTGTGCAGGAGCAAATCAACAATATCATGCGTCATGTTGGGAATTTCAATATTTTCGTCAGCAAACAAGCCACCGTTCACGTAAGGGAACGCTGCTAAAGCATCATCCATATACGGATCACGCTCTTCGGTTTTGGTATCGAGCACACGGAAAAGGTCAATGAGTGCACGACGCACGTCTTTCACGTTAAAGCTCTTTATGTAATTATGGAATTTCAGATGACCACCGAAAATACCTGCGTCCTCTGCATAAAGGCAAAACACAAGACGGACACAAAGCATATTCAAGCTGCGTAGAGTTTCTTCGCTGTCGGGATGAATGTACTGCTTCAAAATAGCATCGTACAGTTTGCCGACGAGCTCGCCCGCTTTGATAGATATCTGTTCTTCGCGGTGAAGAAGCTCACTTTTTTCTTCCACAAGGAACTGCAGGCGATAATACTCCTTGCCGAGATCCTTCAACATTATACTTTCCGGCTCACCTGTAGGCTTCTCCATATCGTAGATAAGGAACTCTTCAAAATTGCAAGTGATGATCCAACGGGGACGCTGTGAATAAGGCAGTGCCGCTGAATATCTCTGCGCTTGTTGAAAGGGATTGAGCAAAGTACCATCCGATTGACGAATGGGGCTACGCAAATTGAGTCCCTTCTTTTTCTGCTCGATCAGCACGTGAGTAGAGGGAATG
>JAZULU010000260.1:0-9297 GCA_045603265.1 Clostridia bacterium | reverse complement strand
AGCGAAGAAAAAAGTTTAATATCTTCACTTTTAAAAGAGGCTCTTTCATGCTATGATATGCTTGATAAAAGCAATCCCCTTTTGCAAAAACTTGTAAAGCGTGAAAATGCACCCTTTGGAAGCAGTCAACTTACAAAAAATTATCTTGAGGCACTTTTAATAAAACTTCAGCGCAACGAGCGCAGTGAAAGTAAGATCAGCCGAAATATTATTGACGGAATGAATGTGCCTGCGGAAATTGATGAAATTATACGGTTCTTAAACAATAATCTCTATGGACGCATTACCTTAAAAGACATTGCCGAATTTTTAGGCAAAAGCGAAAGCACCATAAAAAAACAGTTTTCATCATATATGAAAACCGGTGTAATCGACTATTTTAACGATCTGAAAATAAGCGAGGCAAAGCGTCTTATCTGCGAAGAAAAATATAATTTTGCCCAAATCTCCGATATGCTTTCTTTCGATACCCCCCAATATTTCTCAAAATGCTTTAAAAAGCGAACTGGGTTTTCGCCGAGCGAGTATAAGAAATCCGTAGTCAAATAAAGAGCACAAAAAATTCTTGAAACTGCGTGTTGTGGCGACCTTGAACGCTCGGTTACTTACGTCTTTGTAAGCGCCCTCGCGTTCAGAGCGCCACGCCACTGATTTTCAAGCTTTTTTGCACTCTTTTGTTCGCGGTGATTCATCGCACAAAAAATTCTTGAAACTGCGGCTCATAAGCGATACGAAACCTCAGTCACTTACCACGTCAGCACAAGCTCCGCTTTGCGGTTTCACGCACAAGTGCGCAAAACCTATTTGGCTTCGCTGTGCTTCCTTTTCCCCAAAAAGCAATTCTGCTTTTCGGGGACCCCATTTAGGCTCCTTCGCTTTTAGAACGCTACGCCTTGTACTGTGAATTTTCTCGCACTCTTTGGTTCGAGGTAGTTTCTCGCACAAAAAATCCTTGAAACTGCGGTTCATAAGCGATACGAAACCACTATGTAAACTCCTTCGCTTTTAGAACGCTACGCCTTGCACTGTGAATTTTCTCGCACTCTTTTGTTCGCGGTGATTCATCGCACAAAAAATAAACAAACGGCAGATTTTACTCTGCCGTTTTAGTTTTTGGTGGACTATTGTTGTCCTTTATTTTAGTAATTCTCTTTTCTTACTTCAAAATAACTCTGGGGATGTACGCAAACGGGGCAAACCTTAGGTGCTTTTTTGCCGATTACAAGGTGACCGCAGTTACGGCATTCCCACATTGTTTCTTCAGCCTTTTCAAAAACCTGCTGCATCTCAACGTTGTTAAGAAGTGCAAGATATCTTTCTTCATGAGTCTTTTCGATAGCGGCAACCATTCTGAACTTTGCAGCGAGAGCGGTGAAGCCTTCTTCTTCAGCTTCTTTTGCAAATGTTGCATACATATCTGTCCACTCGTAGTTTTCACCTTCTGCTGCTGATTTAAGGTTAGCGGCTGTATCGCCAAGTCCGCCTAACTCTTTGAACCACATTTTTGCATGTTCTTTTTCGTTATCAGCGGTCTGCTGGGAAATTGCTGCGATCTGCTCAAAGCCTTCCTTCTTTGCTACGCTTGCAAAGTAGGTGTACTTGTTGCGAGCCTGTGATTCGCCTGCAAATGCTGCCTGAAGATTAGCTTCTGTTTTTGTTCCTTTTAATTCTGCCATGATAAAATTCCTCCTAAAAATTATTATTCATCATATTTAATGGGTTATACCCATAATTAACTTTTTTGTTGGCAATCTTTACATATACAATGTAAATTTATGCCGAAACTCGTCACTTTAAGACCATATTCATTTTGAAGGTCTTCAACTATGCCGTGTACCTTAACGTCAAAGATCTTTTTACAATGATCACATATGGCGTGATAGTGTTCCATGGTGTTATGATCGAAGCGGTCGGGCTCACCGGCTATTGCAACCCTACGCACATAACCATTTTCTGCCAGATAGTTAAGGCTATTATATACGGTGGCAAGGGATATACTGTGCTTTTGCCTTACAAGATCGTAAACTTCCGTTGCGTTAGGGTGGCAGCACGACTCTTTTATTGTGTCAAGTATCAGTTGTCGCTGTTGTGTCATAGCCTCACCTCACTTTTTAGATTTAGAATTATTCTAATTACAATTCTATTATATCAAAAAATTTTCCGTTGTCAATACTTTTTTTAAAAATTTTTAAAAATTTTTCGGAGTGCAAATTCACACTCCGAATTTTTAGGAATTTATAATTTGTTTTGCAGTAAACTCATCTGTAATAAGCACGTTGATAAGTTTTGTTTTAAGGGCTCCTTTGATTGCCTTTACCTTATTATCACCGCAAGCAACGGCAACGGTCTGTTTTGCGTTTTTAAGATTTTCATATGATGCGCACAAGGTGTTGTCATACAAATTTATAATTTCACCATTTTCGTTGAAGAAATGAGTTGCAATGTCGCCTATAACCTGCGCATGCTTGTTACTGTAACCAAAGGTCTTGCCGAAAACATCAAGAATTTCCGTATTGCCTATGCCAACGATGGCAATGTTTGCTGAATTCCATAATTCCTGCATTTTTGTATAATAAGAAAGTTTTTGAAGCAACTGGCGATCTTCCTTTCCGTCAGCAAGATATGGAAACCAGGCATACTTTACGTTTGCACCTATTTTATCTGCCATTCCGCGGGCAAGTTCATTTGATGAAAAATAGGAGTTTTCGTTATCGGTTGCGCCAAAAAGAGGGAAAACCGTATTTTTCTCAGATCGCATTTCAGGTAACTGATCAATTAAGCGTTGTACCGTTCTGCCCCATGAAACTGCGATTTTTTGTCCACCCTTAGATATTATTGGAACAAGATATTCGCTTGCAACCTTAACGGTCATTAATGTGCGAAGTTCTTCATTTTTGTTCGTTACACCGCAAACGATACATTTATCAATATTAAACTGATTGCAGATTTCGTTTTCCATTGCTTGGCAGTCTTTTTTTGGGTTATGCACCTTGATCTCAACAATGTTTTCGCTTCTTGCATCATTTATAAGCCTTGAAACGGTTTGCCTTGTAAGTCCTAAAATATCGGCAATTTCCTGCTGAGTTCGGTTTTTTTCATAATAGAGGGTTGCAGCTTCTGCCATTAAAATTTTTTCATCACTTATCTTCATTCTTTTTCACCTGCTTAAATGTTATACATATTATATTACATCTTTTAGATAAAGTCAATTTATAACATTTGGTATTGACAAATGTTAATAGTGATGATATAATTTTCAAAAACGAAAACGGAGGTTTTAATATGTTAGTATCAATGAAAGAAATGCTTGAGGATGCAAGAAAAAATCACTATGCCATCCCAGCCTTTGACGTTAGCAATTATGAAATGATGAGGGCCGTTCTTGAAGCCTGCGAGGAGGAACGTTCTCCTGCGCTTCTTATGGGACTTGGCGTCGATTTAACGGGCAAGGGAATGGTTTTATTATCATCAATGGTAAAGGAAGCATCAAACTTTTTCGATATTCCCGTATGCTTTCACTTAGATCATGCAACAGATTTTGAACTTATCAAAAGAGCCATCGACGTTGGTTTCAGTTCAGTTATGTATGACGGCTCTGTGCTTGATTTTGAAAATAATGCAAAAAACACTTTAAAGGTTACGGAGTACGCTCACAAATACGGAATAACCGTTGAAGCGGAACTTGGCCACGTTGGAAATGCAAGCGTCGGAAGCATAAGCGAAACCGGCAGCGATACCGACCCCGGTGAAAGGTTAACTGTTCCCGATGGAGTTAAAAAATTTGTGGTAAAAACTGACGTAGATGCTCTTGCAGTTGCAATAGGTACTTCTCACGGTGTATATAAAAAGACGCCTGAACTTAGAATTGACAGACTTGACGAGATTGTTGCCCTTTGTGACAGACCTCTTGTTCTTCATGGTGGAAGCGGTACTCCCGATGATCAGATGCAAAATGCAATTCATCACGGCATAACCAAGATAAATATATATTCTGATGTTGTAGGTGCGCTTAATAAGGGTCTTAAAGATAAACTTAATTCAGTAGAAAATCCTTCAACCTGGCCCTTTATCGTATATGAGGATGCAATGACGATGATGAAAGAAGTTGTAAAGGATAAAATCAGAAAATTCGGCAGCGCAGGTCGCATTTAAGGAGAAATAATTATGAAGACAAAAGCAGTTCGTTTGTATGGTGAAAACGATTTAAGACTTGAAGAATTTGAATTACCTGCCCTTAAAGACGGTGAAATTTTAATAAAAGTGGTTTCCGACAGCGTTTGTATGTCAACTTATAAGACAGTAAAGCAGGGATCAAAGCATCTTCGCGTGCCTGATAACATAAGCGAAAAGCCCGTTATCATCGGCCATGAGTTTTGCGCAGAAGTAGTTGAGGTTACCAATAAATGGAAGGATAAATTTAAAAAAGGCGATAAGGTAGTTATGCCTCCCGTACTTGCCTATCTTGAAGGCGGTGTTTCCACTGTTGGCTACACTTTCGGTGAGATCGGCGGAGTTTCAACCTACTCGATAGTTTATGATCATATTCTTGAAAACGATTTCCTTATTAAACTTGAAAGCGACAGCTTCTTTAAAGGCTCGTTAATTGAACCTGCCTCATGTGTTATAAGAGGATATAAGGCAAGTTTACATCTTGACGACGATCTTTTGCCTTACACCAATATTAAACCAAACGGCAAGGTTGCAATTCTTGCAGGATGCGGACCTATGGGACTTGTTGCTATTGATATTGCGTTGCATGGCGACGTTAAGCCGTCACTTCTTGTTGTAACGGATATTGATGAAGAAAGATTAAACCGTGCCAAAGAGATCTTTTCACCTGAAAAAGCAAAAGAGAACGGCATTGAACTTATTTTCACTAATACGACCGACAAGGATGAACTTATAAAAATATCATCAGGCGGTTTTGATGACGTTTTCGTTTATGCACCTTCTCCCCAGGTAGTTGAATTGGGTGATGCTATTTTAGGCTTTGACGGTTGCCTTAACTTCTTCGCAGGGCCTCTTGATAAAAAATTCAGCGCGAACTTTAATTTCTATAACGTTCATTATGCTCAGCACCACGTTGCAGGTACAAGCGGAAGCACTACCGGAGATATGCACGATATTGTTAAACTTATTGGCGAACAACGTATAGATCCGGCAGTTATGATCACCCACATTGGCGGTATTGATGCGGCTATTGATACTACTAAGCGGTTACCGGAAATTGAAGGCGGTAAAAAGTTAATTTATACACATATTGAATTGCCCCTGACCGCACTTAATGATTTTGAATCTTTGGGCAAAACAGACGAAAGATTTAAAATTCTTGATAAACTTGTAAAAGAAAACAACGGTTTATGGTCTGCTGCGGCTGAAAAATATTTGCTCGAAAACTTCTAAACTAAAAAGCACTTCACGCTGTGAAGTGCTTTTTCTTATAAACTGTTTGATAAAAATGCTTTTAATCTTTCTGATTTGGGGTTTGAGAAAACTTCTTCGGGAGTGCCCTCTTCTTCAATAATGCCGTCAGCCATAAATATAACGCGGTCGGAAACCTCACGGGCAAACTGCATTTCGTGGGTAACAACGATCATTGTGGAATCGTGACCTTTAAGGGATCGGATAACCTTTAAAACCTCGCCTGTTAATTCGGGATCCAGTGCGCTGGTAGGCTCGTCAAAACAAAGAATATCAGGCTCAAGTGCCAATGCGCGGGCAATGGCAACACGCTGTTGCTGTCCGCCTGAAAGAGTGCAGGGATAAGCATCGGCTTTGTCTTTTAACCCAACCCTATCAATCAAACTGAGGGCGCGCTCGTTGATTTCTTCGGCAGTACCTCGATTTAAAAGGGTAGGCGCAAGGGTAACGTTCTTTAAAACTGAATATTGGGGGAATAAGTTGAATTGCTGAAAAACAAGGCCGAAGTGAAGGCGGTTTTGCCTTAAAACGGCATCAGAAAGGGATTTTTTCTGTGCGCCGTCATAAACGATTTTATCGCCTACCGTAATTGTACCGTTTTCAGCAAACTCAAGAAAATTCAGACAACGTAAAAGAGTTGTTTTTCCTGAACCTGATGATCCGATTATGGAAAGCACTTCACCTTTTTCAAGGGAAAAACTTATGTTTTTCAGAACTTCGTTTTTTCCGAAAGTCTTTGAAAGACCTTCTACTTTCAATATACTCATATTTAACCTTTAAAATAATCTAATTTTTTCTCGATGTAGCCAAACAAAAGTGTAAGTGCGCCGTTGAAAAGCAGGAAGAAAACACCTGTGTAGAACAAGGGCCAAATAAGACCTTTGCCTGCAAAGCGCTCAGCCGCCAGCAGAATTTCAGCAACTGCAATAACACGGGCAAGGGATGTATCCTTAACAAGTGTAATAATTTCGTTTGACATGGGCGGAACAATGCGCTTAACCACCTGCAAAAGAATTATCTTAAAGAAGATCTGCGGTTTTGTTAAGCCTAAAACTTGACCTGCCTCCCATTGTCCACGGGAAATGCTTTCGATTCCGCCACGGTAAATTTCGGAAAAATAACAGGCGTAGTTAATAACAAAGGCGATAAGTGCCGCCAACATTCGGTTGCGCATGGGTACGCCAAATACAAGACCGGGTACATATAAAACAACAAAAAGCTGGAGCATCAGAGGTGTTCCCCTGATGATCCAGACAAATGTTTTAATTAAGTACTTTAAAGGCTTGAATTTTGACATTGAGCCAAAGGTTATAATTAAACCCAACGGAATTGCAAACAACAGCGTTTCACCAAAAAGTTTGCAGTTTTCCCAGAAACCCACAAGCAACTCATAAGTTACTTGTTGAAAACTCATTTTAATCTCCTATCAGTTTGCCTTTACAACCTTAACCTGCTTGTTCTGCATGTAAGGAATTGAAATGCTCATGTTTGCTTCTCTTTCTTCGGTGATTGTCATACCGTTCCAGATGCAGTCAATGTTCTTTGAAGCAAGTTCAGTTTCTTTTGCTGCCCAACTGATCTCCTGGAATTCTGCTTCAATACCAAGTTCTGCGCAAACTGCTTTTGCAAATTCTGTTTCAAAACCAATAAGTTCGCCGTTATCATCCTTGTAGTTCATGGGAGCAAAGTATGTGATACCGATAACAAGTTTGCCGTTGTTCTTAACATATTCCCAATCGGAATCCTGTTCAGCCTGCTTAAAGGGCTCAGTATCCGCTGTTGCGGTAACAACGCCTTCAAGTTTATACTTTTTAGCGATCTCTTCAAGTTTGCCGTTTGCTTTAAGAGTCTTAATTGCTTCGTTTACTTTGTTTGTAATATCGGAGCCTTTTCTGAAAGCAATACCGTAGTTTTCTTCGTTGAAGCCTGTGCCCTCAACCTTAAGGTTAGCATAGTCAGTACCTTCGCCGATTGAGCCGATTGACATTACATAGTCAACGATAGCAACGTCAGCAGTGCCGGAAGAAACTTCCATAAGTGCCTTTGCCTGAGTATCAACTGCGGTGTAGGTGTAACCCTCTTTAAATTCGTCAGCGGTCTGTGCAACTGTTTCACCTGCTGATTCCTTTTCAGCAACGATAACCTTTTTGTTGTCAGCACAGCCTGCAAAGCATGCAAATACCATTACAACGGTAAGCATAAGAACTAATAATTTTTTCATAATTTTCTCTCCTTTGTTTTATCGCTTTATTATGCTAAAGCAATGATTATGAGCATATGATACAGTATTTTGTCTGTATTGTCAACAGTTTTTTGCACTTTTTTTATTTTCAAAAAACATCGCTTATGCTATAATATAAAAAAAGCACTTAAAAGGAGCAAAAAATGAATAATATTGAGATACTTGCTCCTGCTGGGGCAAGGGAACAGTTAGAAGCGGCAGTCCGCGCAGGTGCAGATGCGGTATATTTAGGCTACGGTACTTTTAACGCCAGAAGAAATGCTAAAAATTTTACCTTGGAAGAATTAGAAGATTCGGTAAAATATTGTCATGCTCACGGTGTGAAAGTTCATGGGGCGTTAAATACCCTTGTTACCGATGATGAAATTGAAACAGTCTATAACGATATAAAAACTCTTGCGCAAATTGGTGTTGACGCGCTGATCGTTCAGGATCTTGGCGTTGCTAAGATCGTAAAGGAAAGTTTTCCCGATTTTGAAATGCACGCATCCACTCAACTTACGGTACACAATCTTTCAGGGGTAAAAGAACTTGAAAAACTTGGTTTTTCTCGCGTTGTTTTATCGCGGGAACTTTGCTTTGAAGAGATAAAATACATTTGCGAAAATACTACTCTTGAAATTGAAGTATTTATTCACGGTGCGTTGTGCATGTGTTTTTCAGGCGGCTGCTATCTTTCTTCGATTTTAGGACAAAGAAGCGGTAACCGCGGTTTGTGTGCTCAGCCATGTCGACTTGATTTTAAGGTGAAAAACCGCGAATATGCTCTTTCCTTAAAGGATATGTGCCATATATCCTATATAAATAAGTTAAAAGAAATAGGCGTGGCATCGTTAAAAATAGAAGGCAGAATGAAACGTCCGGAGTATGTTTATTCGGCAGTCAGTGCTTGCCGTGATGCACTTTCGGGCAAGCAACCTGATATAGAAAATCTTAAAAAAGTATTTTCACGTTCAGGGTTTACCGATGGATATATTAAAAATAAAAGAACGCTTGATATGTTCGGCTATCGCAGAAAAGAGGACGTTGTTGCCGCTGAAAGCGTTTTAAAAGATATAGCGCAAAAGTATAAAAATGAAGTGCAAAACGTGCCCATAACAATTTCTGCGGAAATTTATAGGGATGAACAAGCAAAAGTTACGGTTTCTGACGGAACAAATTCAGTTGTTATTTTGGGAGATTTTCCTGAAAATGCTATAAACAGACAAACTGAATCTGATGACGTTAAAAAGCAACTTTCAAAAACCGGCGGAACTCCTTATTATATAAAGGAGATCTCGGTAGATATTGATGCAGGTCTTTCCTATCCCTTTTCAAGTCTTAATGCGTTAAGGCGCAAGGCTTTAGAAGAACTTACAACAAAGCGCACAGAAACAAAAAAACAGAAAATTCTTCCCCTAAATATATATAAGGAAGAAATTTTAAGAGAAAACAAAATCGTTTTAAGGGTGACTGATACAAGTCAACTTGACAAAATTCAAGACGACGTACCAGTAATTGTGCCAATAGATAAAATTGATGAGCGTGTTTCACGGTTTTCAAATGTTATCGGCGAAATACCGTCCCTTATCTTTCCCTTTGACGAAGCCAAGATAAAGGCAAACGGAGTAAAATACGCTTTTTGCAATAATATC
>JAZULU010000259.1:0-45449 GCA_045603265.1 Clostridia bacterium | reverse complement strand
CATAACGCCCAATAGGACTGCTTTTGCGCATAAAACGACTCTTGTCGCTTGAAATACGCCCGGTATTCCTTCGCTTCGCGAGCCGTTTTCTATCACAAAATCAGTTCCTTTGGGTTCGCAGAAGTTTAAAATAGCAATTTTTGTTCATATCAAGGCACTTGCGCAGGGACATACAGGACGTATTTCCCTGTGTAAGTAACGCAGAGATGGGCAAAAATGGCATTTTAAACCGTTGTGGGTTCGGCTCCCTTCGGCTATATTGAACGTAATGAGGGTGGTGCATATCAAGCCATGCAATATGCTCTTAAACAGAGAAAGACTGTAATAAATATCGCAGAAGAAGTTATGTGATTTTTTACCGTATGCCTGCTCCCACATTTTTTATCAAAAAAAGACTGCAAAAGCAGTCTTTTTATCGTATAACCTCATAAATAAGAGGTGTATTTTTAGGCAATTCAAGAGAAAATTCAAGTGCATCAAAGTAGTCGAATTTTTGGAAATTTTTCTGGTCGTTTGTAAAAAGCGTGCAGAGAATTTCGCCCTTTTCAACGTAGTCACCGGTCTTTTTATTTAAAATTATGCCGGCAGAAAAATCAATTTTATCGTCCTTTTTCTCTCTGCCTGCGCCTAAGATGCAAGCAAAAGTGCCGATTTTTTCAGCGTTCATTAAAGATATATAACCATTTTGAGGTGCAAGTACGTTAAAAGCATACTTTGCCTTAGGGAACTTTTGGGTATCTTCAAGATATGAAATATCGCCGCCCTGAGTTTCTACCCATTCCTTCATTTTTTCAAAAGCCTTGCCTGAAGAAATAGCATCGCGGACAAGTTTTTCAGCCTCTTCGACGGAAATTTTGCGCATAAGTGAAACAATATTTGCGCTTAAACTAACTGAAACTTCCTTCAGATCGCAATCTTTATTGTTTTTAAGAACGTCAACGGCTTCGATAATTTCCAAAGCGTTGCCGATATTGTTACCTAAAGGCGTGTTCATATCGGTGATCAGCGCCGCCATGTTGCGGCCGCATCTTTTGCCGATCTCAACCATATTTTGTGCAAGTTTTTGGGCATTTTCAGGTGTTTTCATAAACGCACCGCTGCCACACTTAACGTCAAGAACGATGTTTTTTGAGCCTGCCGCCAGTTTTTTGGACATTATGCTTGATGTTATTAAAGGAATCGAATCAACTGTTGCAGTAACGTCGCGAAGTGCGTAAAGTTTTTTATCGCAAGGCGCAAGGTTGCCCGTCTGCCCAATGATAGCCATGCCCGTTTTTCTAACGGTATTTAAAAATTCTTCCTGGGAAAGTTCCGTTTTATAGCCGGGAATGGACTCCAGCTTATCAACAGTACCGCCTGTATGCCCTAAGCCTCTGCCTGACATTTTGGTAACGTAACCGCCTAAAGAGGCAACAATAGGCGCTACGATAAGGCTTGTTTTATCGCCCACACCGCCGGTAGAATGTTTATCACATGAAAAATCTTTAAACAAAGAAAGATCAACAGTATCACCCGAAACAGCCATTGCATCAGTTAAATTGGCGGTTTCTTCATCAGTCATTCCCTTAAAAAATATTGCCATCATCAATGCGGAAGCCTGATAATCGGGAATTTCCCCCAAAGTGTAGCCTTTAACAAAAAACTCGATTTCTTCTTTTGTCAAAACACCGCCGTTGCGTTTTTTTAAAATGATATCATAAATGCGCATTAAATCACTCCAACTTAAAACTTTTGGGAAGAAGTTCGCCTAAAGTGTACTCAATATAATTTTCTTCATCCTTAACGATAAGAATCTTAAAATCCTCTTTGCAAAATTCAGATAAAACTTGCCTGCACACACCGCAAGGATATGCAAGATCTTTTCCGTAAACGGCAATAGCCGAAAAATCACGCTCACCGTCATATACGGCTTTAAAAATTGCAACGCGCTCAGCACAAACAGTTGGCGAATATGAAGCGTTTTCAATGTTTGCGCCTGAAAAAATTTTTCCGCTTTTTGTTAAAAGCGCCGCGCCGACTTTATAGTTTGAATAGGGCGAATAGGATTTTTCTGATGCTTCTATTGCTTTTTTTATTAAATCTTTCATTGTGCTACCTCTAAAGCAAGAGTCATCATTTGAGTAAAAGATTTTTCCCTTTCGTCGCTTGATAGATTTTCGCCCGTTTTAAGGTGATCGGAAACGGTAAGAATCGCAAGTGCGTTTTTATTTAACCGCGCCGCATTCATATAGAGCGCCGCCGCTTCCATTTCAACGGCTAAAACGTTCATTTTGCCCCAAAGTGAAAGAGTATCCAGTTCAGAATAGAAAACGTCAGTTGAAAGCACGTTGCCCACATGGAAATTATATCCCTTTTCACGGGAACTATTAACCGCTTTTTCTAATAGTGCATAACTGCACACATTTGCATAAGTTCCTGGTAAAGCGTACTGATGACCATAATTTGAGTCAGTTGATGCACCAAGTGCCAAAACGATATCCCGAACAGAAACATCCTCACTCATCGCCCCTGCCGAGCCGATACGGATAATATTATCAACATCAAAAAACTTAAAAAGTTCATAGGAATATATGCCGATTGAGGGCATACCCATTCCGCTTGCCATAACGGAAACCCGTTTATCCTTATAAAAGCCGGTGTAGCCTTGTACACCGCGGACGTCGTTTACAAGTTTAGCATCCGTCAAAAAATTTTCGGCAACAAATTTTGCACGTTTGGGATCGCCGGGCATAAGCACCGTTTTTGCGAAATCCCCTTTTTCTGCTTTAATATGAGGTGTCATCATTTTCCTCCTTAGCCAATTTAACTAATCTGCTTGTTCCAAGTCTTTCCGCACCAAGCGAAATAAAATCTTTTGCATCGTTTATTGATTTTATTCCCCCTGCCGCCTTGATTTTTTTGGTTTTAATATTTTCAGAAAATAACTTTATATCTTCTTTTGTAGCACCGCTAACAGAAAATCCCGTTGAGGTTTTTATAAAATCCGCACCGCTTTCTTCAACGATCTCACACATTTTTATCTTTTCTTCGTCTGTTAAAAGACACGTTTCAATAATGACTTTTAAAATTCTGCCGTTACAACAAGATTTTATTTTATTTATCTCCTCTAAAATATCACCGTATCTTTTATCCTTTAAAAATCCGATATTTATTACCATATCTATTTCATCAGTACCGTTGTTTACGGCATCGGAAGTTTCAAAACATTTTGTTTCAGTTGTCATGTTGCCGTTAGGAAAGCCGATAACGGTACAGATAGTTATATCTTTATTATATTCACGGGCTTGTTTAACGTAACATGGCGGAATGCACACGGAAGCCACGTTATATTTTATTCCGTCATCGATAATTTCTTTAATTTCACTCCATGTAGCCGTCTGTTTTAAAAGAGTATGATCAACCTTTTCTAAAATTTCTTTCATTATTTATTCCTTTCCTTAAATGCAAAAATAACCACAAATATCATAGCCAATATAGTTACAACCGCCATAAGTGCTATGGAAGAATATCTTCCCTCCCCTGCCGAAATAAAGGATTTCGGCATCTGAGTTTCTGTCGGAGTAGGTGCAGGCTCTTCTGTTGGAACAGAAGTAGGTGTAGATTCAGCAGTGGTTACTGGCGTTGGAGAAAACTCATAAACGACAGAAACATCCTCAATCGTATTGTATTCACCTATTACAATACCGTTCCACTCATCCTGTTTACCCAAATAATATACGTTTTCAATTTTTCCGCCAAAGGCATATTCCTCAATCTTTGTTACCGTTGCAGGAATAATTACATCCTTTAACCCTACAACATAGAATGCCCTGCTTCCGATAGTTATAACATCATCGGGAATAATGCTGTTTTTACATCCTGCAACAATTTTTTTCGTGTTGCTTTCAATAATACAGTTGTTTTGACTGTAATAATTCAAATTTCCGTCATTCACAATCAGACATTCTAAATTTTCACATCCCGAAGAAATACCGCTACCAATATTGCTTACCGATGCCGGTATTATTATTTCCGTTAAACCATCGCAACCAAAAAAGGCATCATCGCCTATATAGTTTACACCTTGAGGAATTTCAATTTTTTCAAGACTCTCACAACACCCAAACGTGTCCTTTTCTATTCTTTGTAAATTTTCGGGAAGCTTTATTCCCTTAAGACTGCAACACTGATCGAAAGCGCTTTCACCAATACTTACCACCGATGATGGAATAATTATTTCCTCAATATTTCTGCACTGGTAAAATGCCATTTTTCCAATACTCATAACGCCTTCGGGAATAGTTATACTTTTTAAACCGTATGCCGCACTGAATGCGCCATCACCAATAGCCTTTGTATCTTCAGGTATCACGTTACTGCTGGCGCACCCCGCGATAACTGTTTTAGTGTTCTTTTCAACAAGGCAGTTGTTTTGACTGTAATATACAGGATTATTTTCGTCAACCTCTATTTTCTCAAGTGCCTCGCACTCATAAAACACGCTTCTCCCAACCTCAATTTTTGTAAGTGAAGCTGGAAAATTTACGGAAGTAAGACTAAAGCAACACCAAAAGGCTTCTTCCCCAATAAATTCAAGGCTATTGCCCAAATAGATCTCTTGTAAATTTGTACACTTAACAAAAGCGCCTGCACCAATGCTTTTTACCGTATCGGGCAAAGTAATGCTTGTAATTTCAATGCAAACGGAAAAAGCACTGTCCCCGATCTTCGTTACGGGACAGTTTTCGATTTTTTCGGGAATATAAAAATCGCCCTCTAAATCTCTATCCTTACATCCCGTAATTGTAACTTCGCCGTCTTCAATGACGTAATATAAATACTCGGTCATATCCTGCGCTCCATCGGCAAAAACAAAGATATTAAGAATTATAAAAGCAACACACAGAAACGCAAGAATCTTTTTCATCATTTTATCTCCTTTTTTTATATTATCTATATTATATCAAAAAAACTTTCTGTTTTCAATAAAAAAAGACGAACTTTTGTTCGTCTTAAAAAACATTTGTAACTGACAGAGTGCGATAAACCCTTGCAAGCCAAGGCGCGGGCGGTTAAGCGCGATTGAGTTTACACAAACGTAAATGATTGAGCGCTTATACCGCCCATAACAAAGGAAATAACCCTTCCGAAACGGAAGGGGTATGTTTGTGCGAAATTCTCGCGCTCTGAACCTTATCCGACTTGTGTCATCTCAGGCAAAGGTATCTCACTGAAAGAAAGAATATCAAGTAAGCCTTCCTCAACAGTTTTTAAATAGTCTTTATTTGTGTAAAGACCGCCGTTTATGGTAACGAAATACTTATCCATTAAAATTATTTCTGCATGGGCAGTTTCGGTGGGAAGATATTTTACAATCTTATATTGACCGTAATCGCTTCTTTCAACAACTTCTTCATCGCCTGCGGTAAGGGCAACGATACCGCCTATTTTAGAAACGTTAAGTTCTTCCTCGGTAAGATAGTAGACCTTTATAACGGCATTATACATACCGTCAGTATAACTGTAAAGGATGTAAGGATACTCGCCCTCTTTGGTGGCAGGAGTAATTGTAATGCTTGCACA
The DNA here is from genome assembly GCA_045603265.1 of Clostridia bacterium. GTDB lineage: Bacteria > Bacillota > Clostridia > Christensenellales > QALW01 > UMGS1322. The sequence goes on along the minus strand of JAZULU010000259.1, from coordinate 39,887 downwards.
TTCAGGCTCGGAACTAACATCCATGCCGTTTAAAAGAGGCTGAATAACACAGTTATCCCTTAATGCCATATGGAAAAATCGATCATAGGCAGGGCCTTTACCTTCTGCACTTTCCATTACGAAAAATCTTGAAAGATCATCAAGGCTTATAAAAGTGTTGGGATCTTCAATATTTCCAAGATCCTCCATATCTTCAAGATAGACTTCACCGGGAATATAATCACCAATAAAATTATCATCTTCTTTCTTGCAAGCGGAAAACATAAGCACGCAAGAAAGCAATAAAGAAATTATAACAAGTAACTTTTTCATTTAATTTCCCTACTTATAAAAATTATTTTCGTAAAATCATATAATAATAAAGTTTTTTGCAGCGACACGCGCGGTGCAAAAAACACATTGCGCAAGGCAAGTCGCCTGAACAGGCACGCGCCGCGCGAGTACTCAAAAAAGATATAAGGAACGAATGTTCCGTTATGTTTTTTGAAGAGGGAAGGCTATGACTTCCCTCTTTATTTATTCATCTTTGCCCAAGTATCCCTTAAACCAACGATGCGGTTAAATACGGGCTTTTCACTGCTGTCTTCATCCATTCTGAAATAGCCAACGCGGATAAACTGGAATGAATCGCCGACTTTTGCGTTTTCAAGAGATTTTTCCAAAAATCCCTCTTTAACGATAAGTGAGTTTTCATTTACGCGCTCTTTAAAATCAAGACCTTCGCCTTCGCGCTCATCAAGAAGATAATCATAAAGTCTTGCTTCAAAGGGAACACAGTTGTTTGCATCAACCCAATGAAGTGTACCCTTAACCTTTCTGTCAGCCATGGGCATGCCTGATTTTGTTTCGGGATCATATTCAGCATGAACGCAAGTAACACAACCGTTTTCATCGGTATCGTAGCCTACGCATTTAATAATATATGCACTCTTTAAACGAACCTCACCGCCAACAAACAAGCGGAAGAACTTTTTGGGCGGATCGATCATGAAATCTTCTGCCTGGATATAAAGTTCACGGGAAAACGAAATTTCGCGTGTGCCGCTTGTTTCATCTGCACCGTTTTCGGTGGTTAAAAGTTCGCTTGTGTTTTCGGGATAGTTATCAATAACAAGTTTAATGGGATCAAGGATTGCCATTCTGCGCTCAGTTTTGGTGCTTAAATCCTCACGAACACAATGCTCCAAAAGTGCTGCTTCAACTAAAGAATTGCTCTTTGCAACACCGATCCTATCGCAGAAATCGCGAATTGCTTCAGGTGTGTAACCGCGACGTCTTAAGCCTGCAATGGTGGGCATTCTGGGATCATCCCAACCTGAAACGCTGGAATTATCAACCAAACTCTTTAAATAACGCTTTGACATAATGGTGCGCGTCATATTAAGACGTGCAAACTCGATCTGCCTTGGCTTTGCATCGATATCAACGTTTTCAACGACCCAATCATAAAGAGGTCTGTGATCTTCAAACTCTAATGTACAAATTGAATGGGTAACGTTTTCGATCATATCCTCAATGGGATGAGCATAGTCGTACATAGGATAGATGCACCAATCGTTGTTTGTGCGATAGTGCTCCATACGAAGTATACGGTAGATAATGGGATCGCGCATATTGATGTTAGGCGATGCCATATCGATCTTAGCGCGAAGTACCTTTGCGCCGTCAGCGAACTCGCCTGCGCGCATACGCTTAAAAAGATCAAGGTTTTCTTCAATGCTTCTGTTTCTGTAAGGGCTCTCAATACCGGGCTCTGTTAAAGTACCGCGTGATTCCTTAATTTCATCAGCGTTCATATCGCAAACGAAAGCAAGACCCTTTTTAATCAAAACGATTGCCTGATTATACATTTCCTCAAAATAATCTGCCGCAAAGCAAAGATTATCGGGAGTAAAGCCAAGCCATTCAACGTCTTTCTTAATTGCTTCAACGTAGAAATTATCTTCCTTGGCAGGGTTAGTGTCATCCATTCTGAGGTTACACTTACCGTTATATTTTTTTGCAATACCGAAGTCAACACAGATAGCCTTTGCATGACCGATATGCAAATAGCCGTTAGGCTCAGGCGGGAAACGGGTAACGATATTTAACTTACCGCCGTTTTCCTCAATATCATTTTCAACGATCTCCTGAATAAAGTTTTTTCTTAATTCTTCCATAAAAAACACCTTTTCCATTGTAATATATATATTGTATCAAAAACACGAAATTTTTGCAATTAGTTTATTGACTATTTTTCCGTTAAATACTATAATAATATAGAAAATAATCTTCAAGGAGGAAATATATATGCAATTCAGTGAACTTCAGAAAGAAATGATTGCCGCAATGAAGGCAAAGGACAAGGTTAAAAAGGACGCGATTTCATCACTCATCGCCGCAGTAAAGAAAGTTGCCATCGATGAGGGCGTAAGAGATAACATTCCCGATGAAATGGTTGACCGCGTAATTTTAAAAGAAGTAAAATCCTTAAAGGAACAGGTTGATACCTGCCCCAAGGAGCGTACCGATTTAATGGAAGAATATACCCAAAAACTTCAGGCAGTTGAAGCATTTGCACCTAAAATGATGTCTGAAGAAGAGATCGTTGAGTTCTTAAAAGCCAACTGCGCCGAATTGATCGAGCAGAAAAATAAAGGCATGATCATGAGAAGCGCAATGAGCCAGCTTAAGGGCAAGGCTGACGGCAAACTTATCAATCAGATCGTAGCAAAACTTTGCGAGTAAGAAAACAAAAACTGTGTAGATTTTTTCCTACACAGTTTTTATTTTTTTATTTTTCTATAATCGGCTGAACGAAAATTCCGCGGTATGACGGGATAGAATATTCATTAACCTCGCTGATTTCACCGGTTAAAGGATCATAAATCCTATAATTTATTGCGCCTTCATAATTAAAGGTTGATTTTAAATCATTTGCAGAAGCATTTGCAAGGAAGAAGAACTTTACACCGTCTTTTTCATAGGGTGAAACGTATATAGTTCCATTTGATTCAACGGTAAGCTCAGGCGTTACTTTTACAAAGTCCATAATTTGATTTCCGGAAGCAATGCACTTATCGCCATACTTTTCAGAAAAATCATTTAACGCTTGCTGATCTTTTTCCATAAACGCAATTTTAGGCATTTCGCCGACGAAAACAACGTTTACGCCTGACTGAATAAGCTTATCAAGGGCGTTTGCAGTAGAAATATCCATAACTTTCGCTCTTGGCACGATAATTGTTTTAAAGGCAAAATTATTAACTTCAAGTGCATTATTATTAACTGCGCCGTTTATCAGTGAATTATCGTCAAGGAAAACGTAGTCAAGACCGTTATTGCGAAGCTCTGAGGTTATTTCTTTAACAAGCTTATCATTTACCTTTGCAAATTCATCGGGATTATAAACGTTCTGTGTGTTCGGCGCAATATATGCACCGCCTACAGAATCGATGGTATAATAGATAGCAACTTCATTTTTGTTTTGTGCGCCAACAAGCATTGAGCCCATTCTGCCGATATACTCGTTGAAAATCTTGCCCGTTTCAGGTTCGTTGTTGGCCCTGCCGTAGTATGAACCGACCTGATTTCCGCCGTCAAAATAAGCAAAGGTCATGGTGCCTAAAGCGTAATCAAGGTGATTGGTTGCAAATTCTTTGGGGTCGTGCACGGGACATATTTCAACAAACACACGCTCTTTTCCATAAAGCCATGCAGGGGAAGAAGCATATTTTCCGCCCGTTGACATTGATTCAATGTAATTTTTAGGGCGTACGTTAAGAATATCAAAGCCGGGATAACCCATTTCAGTTGAACACTGAATATAATCGCCGTATATGGGAATATGATAAATCATTTGTTCTTCCAACAAAAGGTGTCCCGAAGATTTTACGCCGTGCTCCTTACACCATTGTTCGATCTGCCCGAAATAGCTTTCCGCAAGAAGATCGCCTACGTGAGAATAAAAGTTTGCTCTGACTCTTATTGCTTCATCTGTTTGTGAATAGAATAATAATGGCAGTTTTGGAACAAGATCATAGCCGAACTTTTCCTCAAAGGATTCAAATATACCGTCAACGTAAGGAATTACGGGTGAAGTAAAATCACTTTTTGAATAATGTTTTGTTGCCTGCAAAGCAGGTTCATCGGTAAAAAACGCTTCAACAATATCAGAAAAGCTTTCTATTTTGTCGCCGTAAGTCTGATGTGTTACCTCAATAAATTTTTTAACCGCATCTTTATTAAGCAGGTTAGGATAAGTTTTGAAATAAGAGTTGACCTCATAGTGTTTTTCAACGAAATACACTTGTGCCGTCCAACCGCCGTCAACGCCGTTAAACACTATTTTATCATTTTCAACCTTTCCCTCAACTACGGTGTATTTACCGCCACTGTTTAAAGAAATGCTGATAAGCTTTTTAAAATTTTCAGGAAGCGGAAGAGAAGCTTCGCCTGCGCCCTTACCTGAAACGGTGTGCTGATTGATTCTTACTGCAATATAATCTTCGTTTGCACTTACTGTAAGGTCGCCTGCAGAACCGCTGGGATATCCCTTTTCATCGTAAAGCCAAACGCGCATACCCGCATCGTCAACCGCCTGAACAAACTCATTGAGATTTTCAAGTTTTCTCTCACTTTGAAGATATTTTCCCGTCCAACCGTCATTGGTGATAACACCGCCCCAACCGCAGTTAATTACAGTTTGAGCCTTTTCCGAATAGCTTCCGCCTGAAAGAGCGGAAAAATCGTGAACGATCTGTAACCCTCTGTATTTATTATCGGGTGAAAGAAATGCATTGTTATCAATAAGTTGCGTGTTCTGATCTTTTTTCACAGTTAAAGCTCCTCCATCACTGAAAGCAATATATAATATACCCGAGGTTATAAGCACTATTGATAGCGCAAAGGACGTAAGGGAAAGAATAAGTTTATTAAGCTTTTTCATTTTTCTTATCCTTTCTGTAGGAGATAAAAAGTGCAACTGCACCTATTAAAAGGATAACACCGCAAGCAATTATCATTCCGCCTATAACCTGCGACTGCTTTTTGTTAGGTCCTGAATTTTCACTTACTGCAGGTGTTGGTGTTGCTGCTTCATTTTCTTCAGGTGCTTTTGTTTCCTGAGGCTTTTCTGCAGGCTTTTCCGTAGGCTTTTCGGTAGGTGCAGGAGTTTCTTCTGTTTCTTCATCAAAAGGCTCGCCCGTAAACTCAAGGGGCACAAGGGAGCAGTTATCAATAAGAATATCGGCATATCCCGTATCGTCAGTTTCCTTAGTAACAAAATAGAATTCTGACTTGGTAACCTCGCCGTCCCACTTAAAATCCTTGGAAAGGGATATCTGTGTCCACTCATTGCCCGAAACACTGACGTAGCCTGAGGTTACGTAAGAAGTTTTTTCTTCGGTCTTAATATTGACAACAAGCTGAATTTCTATAGGCTCAGCATCTGCTTCTGCAAGCTTCACTTGTGCTTGCGCCGTATATTTACCTGTGCCGTAATAATTAAGCTCATCCTGAACGAACTGCTTTACAACGTCGGTATTGTGTGTTCTTTCCGAAGATAAAAGAGCGTAAGAGCCTTCAAAGGCATCTTCTGAAAAATCAATGTACGCTTTTACGTATTTTACCCATACCTCATCATTGGCTTCTTCAAAATCAGCATCCGTTAAAATTTCGTAATCATTGGTTGCAAAAACGGAAACCGATGTAAGAATAAGTATAAGTAATAAAGTGACTATTTTTCTCATAATATATCTCCTTTAGTTATGTTATAGGTATATTGTGCCACAAAAAGAGACTTTTGTACATTGTGAATATTGCTGTTTCTTTGGCAAAACACACTTGGATAAAAGTCCGTTAAATCAGGACTTTTATCAAAAAACCTTGCAATTCTTGCTGTTTTTTCTGATGCCGATTTTTTTAAAAAACTGACATGAAAATACAAATACAAAACACATTTAACCATTGACTTTTACTCCTCAATATTATATAATTTTTTATGCGAGGTGAATCTTGGTGATCAATTTTTTAAGCGATAATCACGGTCCCGATTTTTTTGAGGGACTTTTAAATTATCAGCCTGAAAATAAGGATGATCTGCTTATTTTATTGGGTGATACCTGCTTAAAATTAAGCGAAACGGAAAAGTATCAAAACTTTGATAAATGGCTTTTATCAAGGGACTATAATATTGCTATCGTTGACGGCAATCACGAAAATTATTCCTGGCTTGACAGTCAGCCTGAAGAAATCTGGAACGGCGGAAAAATAAACAGGATCTCAAAAAATATCGTGCGCCTTAAACGGGGCGAGATATATAATATAGAAGGCTCAACGTTCTTTGTGTTCGGTGGATGCTCAACAAGCAAAAAGTGGAAAGAGTTAGGCTTGTGGCATGAGGGCGATACTCCCTCAAAATCCCAACTTGATAACGCTTACGAAAATTTAAAAAAATCAAATTATCAGGTTGATTATATTTTAACACACAAGTATTTTTGCAATGAGTGTTTTGTTCCTATGGGCGGAAGCGAGCACAGTTTATTTATGCTCAACCGCTTTATCGATAACAACGTAACTTTTAAAAAGTGGATATCGGGTCACCGTCATCAGGATTATTTTATTGATGAAAAGCATCAGGTAGTTTTTACAACGGTAAGGAGTTTATAAAATGTTATTAAGCAGAAATTCGCATTGCGGAAAAAATGATTATAAAATGCTTAAAGAGGCAGGTTGGCAAGCGATTGATATCAATGAAACCTGCGATGGCAGTAAGTTTATGAATGTGGAAAAAGGCAAAAAATACCTTGAAAGCGTAATTAAGGATATTGAAGATGCGGGACTTATCGTTGGTCAATGCCACGCGCCTATGCCCAATACTTACGAAAACCTCAGTGATGAAGAAATTGAAAATATCATTGTTTCAATAGTAAATTGCGTTGAAGTTGCAAGTGCGTTAAAAATCCCCTATACAGTTGTGCATACGTTTATTTATTCCTGGTCGGGCGATCCTGACCGTGAAAAAACTTTTCAATTAAATAAAGAATATCTTAAGCGTGTTGTTGAAAAGGCAGAAAACACCGTGGTTTGCCTTGAAAATCTGCCCGGATGCAACGGCTTTGTGCGTACCGGGGAAGAGCTTAAAGAGATGTGCGAAGCAGTATCACCAAAACTTTGCATCTGCATTGATACGGGACACGCTTTTTCAAACAAACTAAAAGTTTCTTCGTTTTTTGAGGTTTTAGGCGATAAAATAAACACGCTTCACGTTCACGATTCTTTAAACGGTATGGATAGACATTCGTTGCCGTATGAGGGCTCAGGCGATTGGAACGATTTTAAAGATGCCTTAAAAAAATATAATTATCAGGGAACGTTAAACAGCGAATCAAGTTTTTCAGAAAGATTACCGAAAGAAAATATTTTGAAAAGGCAGACTTTTGAAAGAGAAGTTTTTGAAACATTATTATAGGAATAAAAACACACCTCTTGGTTAAAATAATCAAGAGGTGATTTTTTATGGAACTTACACAAAAAGAAGCATTGTTAATTGAAGATTTAAAAACTCAGGAAAAAACTTGTGCAGAAAAGTATGCACGCAACGCCAACCAGGCAAAAGATCCCCAGTTAAAAGCACTTTTTGAAGAAATTTCACAAAATGAAATAAACCATTTAAGTATGCTTGATCAGATAACTGACGGATTTGTTCCGCAGATCAACCAAAATGGTGGGCAAGAAAAAACTTTTTCTGCAACCTACGGTGCCCAGGATAACCCTGATAAACTAAACGACTGCTTTTTATGTAACGATCTTTTAGCCGCCGAAAAGCACGCATCGGGAATGTATGATACAAGCGTGTTTGAGTTTTCTCAAAAACCTTTGCGTGACGTATTAAACTATATTCAATCCGCAGAACAAAACCACGGCAAGCAAATATATGATTACATGAGCACAAATGCAATGTATTGATCAACACAAAACAAGACTCCGAATTTATTTCGGAGTCTTGTTTTCGGGAGTTTACACAAACGTAAATGATTGAGCGCTTATACCGCCCGTAACAAAGGAAATACCCCTTCCGAAACGGAAGGGGTATGTTTGTGCGGAATTCTCGCGCTCTGGATCCACGGTGCGATAAAGCTTGTAGTGCAGAATAAGATGTCCCCCAGAGTGCGAGAAAATTCGCAAGCCAAGGCGCGGCGTTCTAAAAGTGAGGGAGCTTAACGGGGTCCCCGAAAAGCAGTATTGCTTTTGGGGAAAAAGGAAACACAGCGAAGCCAAACAGGTTTTGCGCATTTATGCGTAAAACCGCAAAGCGAAGCTTGTGCTGACGTGGTAAATGACGGAGTTTTCATCCTGCCCACAACAAAGGAAAAGCCACCGAGAAATCGGTGGCTTGTTTGTGCGGATTTTTCGCGTTCTGGATCCACGGTGCGATAAAACTTGCAAATCAGGGGAGAAAGAGATTAAAGCCGAAGGAGTTTACACGATACGTAAATGACTGAGGCTTTATATCGCTTACGACCCGCAGTTGCAAGAATTTAGCGTGCCGTGACTATTTCTTGTCGATGACAATATGCCTATTAGGCTCCTCCCCCTCAGAATAAGTAGTAACATACTTATCGTTCTGAAGGGCGAAGTGGATAATTCTTCTTTCAAAGGGACTCATAGGCTCAAGAACAACTTTCTTGCCAGTCTTTGCAACCTGAGATGCCTTTTTGTGTGCAAGACGAATAAGAGTATTTTCTCTTTTCTTGCGATAGTTTTCGGTGTCAACGGTGATGCGGTGATAATCTTCCTTATCCTTGTTATAAACAAGTGAAGCAAGATACTGTACAGCATCAAGTGTTTCGCCGCGGCGGCCGATAAGAACGCCCATATCGTCGCCTTCAAGGTTTACAAGCAAGCCGTTATCGGTATTAGCGGCTTTAACGCTTCCGTTCTGAATTCCAACGTGATCCATAAGACCCTTTAAAAATTCAGTAACCTCATTTTCAACAAACTGTGTATCTTCGGGGAAATATTCGCCCTTAATTTCCTCAGTTTCTTCTTTTACAACTTTTTCTCTGCGGGGTTTTTCGCGTCTGTCCTTACGGGGAGCCTTTTCCTTAGGCTTATCCTTATTAAGAACAAAATCGGGAATTACCGCTTCTTCACGCTCGGAAAGTTTTATTTTTACCGGCTTATAACCGATACCCATAAAGCCTTTTGAACCGTAATCAAGCACTTCCATATCAACTTCATCAATGGTAAGTGCAAGTTGGTCAAGACCGTGATAGAGAGCTTCATCGATAGTTTTACCTTCGATTTCAATAACTCTTGCCATTATTTTTCTCCTTCAAGTTCTTTTTTCTTATCTCTGGCATCGAGAACTTTATTGATAACAAAGTTCACCAGAATCATGCAAAGGCTTGAGGTTGTCCAGTAAATAGCAAGTGCGGTTGATGAAACAAGGCAGAAGTACACAAACAATATTGGGAAGAATATCTTCATAAATTTGCCTGTCTTCTGTGCCTGCTGTGCAGCGGGATCATTATTCTGTTGCTGCTGATTGTTTGACATATTAAAACTCAAAATCTGCACAACGCCCGAAAGAATGGGGAAAATGTAGAAACCGTTTCCGCCAAGCCAATTATTGCCGTTGGTAATACCTTTAATATGGTCAACAATATAACTGTTCTTAAAGCCTTCACTTACCTGCTTGCAGAAATTGTCGAAGTTGGTAATATCAAGACCTTTTTCAGCGAACTGATCCAAGAATCCGCCATCAAAGGCAGATTTAAGAACTGCTTTAAGACTGTCAAGATTTTCAGCCGTAGTTTCAGGCAGAATATAGCCGTTAATATCTTTGATTATCCAGAACTGTCTTAACCCCCAGATGTTTTCAAAGTTAAAGAAAACGTCAGGCTGCCAGATATTTTTTACCCACAAGAAACTGTTTGTATCGAACCATTTTTCGATCTCAACAGGATCGGTAAGGGTAGCAAGTTCTGTCATGTTTTCAGCGGCAAGGTTACGGAAAACTGCGAAGAAAGCAATAAGAATAGGATAGGTAATAAGCATAGTACCGCATCCCTTGGGCATCATACCGATACCTTCACGCTTTCTGATTTCCATCATCATCTGTTGTGCTTTTTCCGGATTATTCTTATAAGCCTTGTTTATCATATCCATTTCAGGCTGAATTTTCTTCATTTTTGCCGAATATTCACGCTGACCTACACGGCTGCGAATATCAAAAGGCAAAAGAATAAGCCTGAACAAAATGGTAAACAGGATAATAGAAAGTCCGTAATTTCCGGTTACATAGTTGATCTGCTCAAAAATCCAACCAAAAAACTCACTAATATAATTCACTTGGAATTCTCCTGTCCTCTTTTTTCTGGTACGGGATCGTACCCACCTTTGCAAAAGGGATTACAGCGCATAATGCGCCATAACGAAAGTGCCCCGCCTTTTAATACACCAAACCTTTCAATGGCGGTGTATGCATATTCGGAGCACGTTGGAACAAATCTGCAAGCAGGCGGCAAAAGCGGCGAAATATGCTTTTTATATCCTTTTATCAAGAAAAGGCACAAAGCCTTAGCAGGATTCTTCATTTATGCACCCTGCCTTTAATAAAAGTGAATAAGCCTCGTCTTTACAAAAGTCTGAACTTTTATCAACGAGATCACGCCTTGCAATAAAAAGATACGCCGTATCCTTTTTAATATAAGGTATAAGCGGCGTAATGCCTGCGCGCATTATTCTTTTTGTTCTGTTGCGGACAACGGCATTACCTAACTTCGCGCTTACCGATAGCCCGAATTTAGTGCCCGTCCTTGATTTTGCGCAAATAAGCACCATAGAAGGCGCTTTAAAAGATTTGCCCCTTGAAACAACGTAGCGGAATTCCTTATTTTTTTTAAGCATATCCTGTTTTTTCAAGAGGACACCTCCAACAAATTATGCGCTTAAAACTTTTCTGCCTCTGCGGCGACGTCTCTGAAGAACGTTTCTGCCGTTCTTGGTCTGCATTCTCTTACGGAAGCCGTGTACCTTTTTTCTCTTACGTCTGTTAGGTTGATAAGTGCGTAACATAATTTAATTCATCCTTTCATAAATCGCCCTATGGGCGCAAATTTACATTATAGCCTGTATATTATAATTGATACTTCCATTTGTGTCAAATGAAATTTTAATATTGCAAGGGGATAGCCGAAGGGAGCCGAACCCGCAACGGTTTAAAATGCCATTTTTGCCCATCTCTGCGTTACTTACACAGGGAAATACGTCCTGTATGTCCCTGTACAAGTGCCTTGATATGAACAAAAATTGCTATTTTAAACTTCTGCGAACCCAAAGGAACTGATTTTGTGATAGAAAACGGCTCGCGAAGTGAAGGAATACCGGGCGTATTTCAAGCGACAAGAGTCGTTTTATGCACAAAAGCAGTCCTATTGGGCGTTATGGGTTCGATTCACTTCGGCTATTGCAAATTTTGTCGGATTATGGTAGAATAAATTATATTATTTAATATGAAAGGGATAAAAGACGTGTTAAAAGAGTTTTTTGGTTTTGGCGGATATTCTCGCGAGGCTGAAGGATACATGTCGTGGCAACACCTTACCTTTGTAACGAGCCTTGTGGCTATTATGGTAATTCTTGCAATAATTTTAGGAAAAAAGAACAGAAATAAAGATGACAAAATAAAAAACAAGGTGCTTATTGTTTCTGCCATTTTAATTGATGCCTTTGAGCTTTTTAAGATTGTTTTACTGTGTTTCAGGTACAGCGATCCTTTCAGGTGGATATATGATCTGCCCTTATTTTTGTGCAGTATCCAACTTATCACCATTCCCCTTGCGGCTTTTTCAAAGGGAAGAATTAAGGAAGCATCATTGGATTTTGTTACCATATTCGGTGTGCTGGGCGCAATTTTAGGCACTTATGCCGCAGGAAACAACTATGCCGCCTACCCCGTTTTATCCTTTGATAACGTAATTTCGGGAATCACCCATTGTATTTCAGGGTTCTCGGCATTATACATAATGATATCGGGCATGGCAAGCATGAAAAAGCAGAACGTATTTATAACCGCCTGCATTTTAGGTGCTTTCTGCATTATGGCATATATTGCAAACATATTCACCAACGCAAATTATATGTTCCTTTTGCGCGGTGACGGTACGCCCTACGACATCTTGTTTAATCTTGTGGGCGGAAACATGATCCTCTACCCCATTGGCGTTGTTTTATTATTTGTGATATACATTATCGCATTTTACTATATTTACTATCTTACCAAAAAAACGAAGCAAAACAAAACACTGCAGAAATTATTAACATCTTACGAAATATTTATCTTATAATTAAATAGAGGTATCTTATGAAAAAAATAATTTGTTTAATGCTTATTTTAACTACTCTTGTTTTTTCCGCTTGCGAAAAAGACGTTCCCGATAAAGAAACAGAAAAAAACAAAGAACCTGCGCCTCTTGCACAAAGCGCAATTCTTTATGACGGCGAAGAAAATGTAATAGGTTATTATTCTTACGAGTATAATAAAGATGATCTTATGACAAAGTTAAGTTATTTCACCGCCGAAAAAAAGTTGGATTGGTACTATGTATATAAATATGACGGTGAAAAAATTATTGAGCAGACTCAATATTCTGCTCACGGTGCTGTTATGATTTCTTTTACATATACTTATGACGGCGACGTTTGCACCGTTTACACCGATTATGCCGACAAAAACATGGTCAATACCACCCACAAAGAATATTATGAGGATGGATTGCTCGAAAAAGCTGTTTATAGCGATGAAGAGTATGAAAAGTGCACTTATTCAGGCGATCTTTTAAAAAAGTCAACCCTTTATTATCTTGATGAAGTTATCCGCGTATGGGATTATGATTACGAAGATGAACTTCTTACTAAATTATCCTTTATAAACGGTGACGGCGAAATTGAATATTATTACACCTATGAATATGACGGAAGTTTTCTTGAATATGAGTATGAAAAAAACGTTGACGGTACTGTGGAAACAAAAATTCATTATAGCACTGAGCCATTGAACTAAAAAAGAGGTATCTTTATGAAAAAAATTATTGCCCTATTTTTAACGCTGATACTTTGTTTCTCTTTTATTGCTTGTGAAAAAAGAGAAGGCGATTCCGAAAATGATAAAAACGGCAATGTTGTCCAACTTATCTTTGGTGATAACTCGGAACAAAGCACTCCTTTATTATTTAAAGTTACCGATGATTCAGGTAACGTTTTGTGGCTTTTCGGCACAATTCACGTTGGCAGAGAAAACTATTATCCCCTGCCCGATTACGTTATGAACGCTTTAGATAACAGCGATGCGTTGGCAGTAGAATTTGATATCGTTAAATTTGGAACTGACTTTGCCGCCCAGCAGGCAAGTTTGCAAGCGCTGATCTATACCGACGGCACTACTTTAAAAGATCATGTACCCGAAAAGATTTATAATGAATCTGTTGAGATTTTAAAGAAAAACGGTTTTTATATGGAAATGCTTGATCTTTATAAGCCTGCCATGTTTTCAAGCCTTATTGATAGTATCGTTTACGAAAAACTTGGAATCGACACAAATTTAGGCGTTGACTCACATCTTATCAAACATGCAATGGATAAAAACATTGAAATTCTTGACGTTGAATCTGCTGAATTTCAGTACAACATGCTTGCAGGCTTTTCACCGGAACTTCAAGTAATGATGCTTGAAGGCTCAATAGAATCTTATAACGATTTATCCGATACAAAAGAGGATATGGAAGAACTGATGCAAGCATGGTATGAGGGTGACGAAAAGAAGATCATTGATCTGTTAAATGAAGAAGATCCAGATATTACCGATGAAGAAAAACCCTATCTTGATGAATATAACGAAAAAATGATAACCTCCCGCAATAAATCCATGACGGAATATGCAGAAAATGCATTGAAATCAGGAAAAGAAGTTTTTATTGCTGTAGGCACCGCTCATATTGTAGGTCCGGGCGCCGTTAAAGAGAATCTTGAAAGCCTCGGTTACAAGGTAGAACTTATTAAATAACACCATGAAAGCACCCGATTTTATCGGGTGCTTTTCTTGACAAACATATACATAAGTGATATAATTCATAATAAGTAATTATGTGCTTTATTTTGAGGTATTGTTTGTGAAAAAACTTTACGTTTTTTTAAAAAACGCAGTAAACAACCACCCTATTCTTACGTTGGTTGCTTTAATAATACTGTCATCGGTATTTATATTCTTCCCATATCTTTTCTTAGGGGAAGTTTTTATGTTTACCGATGTTGGCAGCGATACCCAGAACGTTTACTACCCTTTCTTTGAATCGTTACAACGCAAACTTGCAAATGGGGACTTTACTTTCTGGGATTTTACGCATGGCTTAGGTACAAATGCAGTTACGCGTCAGACCGATGTGGGAAGTATTTTTACTTGGATATTATGCTTATTTGATGCTGATAAACTTAAATATGCGATTATCTTCGTTCATATACTTAAAATTATTGTTACCGGGCTTACGGGATATTTATATCTAAATTGCTTTAAACTTTCCAATAAAGTTAAGGTGACTGTTTCATACGTCTTCGCCTTTAACGGCTTCATAATGTTATGGGGTCAGCATTATTTCTTTGCTACGGCATGCGCTATTATTTGCTTTCTTTTGTTTGCCGTTGAAAAATGCCTTGTTTCCAAAACAGGTTATCTATATCTTGCATTAGGTGTTTTTTTCAGCGCGTTCAACTCATATTATTACGCGTACATGATGCTTATCGTTACCGCTGTGTACGCACTTTTCAGGCTTATTGCAACACACACGCTGAAAGATGCGGGTAAGTTTTTTATAAAGATCGCGCTGATGTTTGGCGCGGTGATACTTGGCATTGCCATGGCAGCATGTTTATTCCTGCCATCGGTAAACACCATCGTTACAACAAGTGCACGTTTAGCAAGCGACCGCTCAATATTTGAAACGGTAAAACTGTATCTTACCTTGCCTATATATGACAAGGCGACCTTTAACGGTATAATTTCAAGAATTTTTTCAAACAACCTTTTGGGTACTACCGGTTACCTGGGCGTTCTTAACTATTATGAAATGCCCCAGTGGTTTTTCACAAGTTTTATAGTATTTTTCTTAAGTTTATTTGTAACCGACACCGTAAAAGACAAAAGCGTTTTACTTAAAACGAAAATTTTGAAAATTCTGGCAGTTTTAATTATAATCTGCCTTGCTTTCCACCCGTTATTAAGTATGGTACTTAACGGATTTGTGGTGCACTTTTTCCGTTACACATATCTTATTATGCCTCTTTTTGCTATTTGCTTAGCGATGATGCTTGAAAAAATATTTAACCGCCAAGTTTCAAAAACTCAACTTATTATTGCAGGGGCGGTTGAAGTCTTAGTTCTTGCCTACAGTATAATTACCATACCGCCAATACAGAAAAAAGGAATTTTAGTTGCGTTGGTTTATCTGTTAATGGCGCTTATCCTTACCGTACTTCTCGTTATCTATCAGAACAAAAATCCAAAACGCTCTTCCCTATTGGCGGTGCTTTCGCTAACACTTATTTTTACAAACGTTTTTGCTGACAGTTATATTACAAACAACTTCCGCATACCTACGGGCAAGTTGAATCCTAAAATTTATCAAGACTTAGGCAATGATGACGTAAAAAGCGCACTTGAATATATAAATAATTCTGACGAAAGTTTCTTCCGCACCGACAAAACTTTTAATGACGTTGCTTTCCTTAACGACAGTATGATCCAAGGTTATTACGGCGTTTCGGTTTATAACTCGGTGGTAAATAAGGATATTATTTCATTTGTAACCAACGTCTGCCCCGATTTTCATGTAACTCAGGCTAACGGCTACTACGATTTCAGGGAAATTTATGATGACGTAAACGTTGCTTCCCTTTTAGGCGTAAAATATATTCTTTCAACTTCACCCCTTGATGATATTGATGAGTATAAACTTATCCATACTTCAGGCACTGTAATGATATACGAAAATACCGCCTGCACAGGTGTTGGCAAAGTCTACACAAAAGCGATCACTTACGAAGAATATATACTGCTTTCACCTGAAGAAAAAAATGAAATAATAAAAGATACTCTCATTATGAAAACATCTTTTAACGGTGAAAATTCAGATGTTTCAACTGTCACCATCAAAAAGCCCGTTAAGCAAAGTACGCTCAGCGGTACTGTTAATACCGACTCTGACGGTTATATTATGCTTCCCATCCCCAATGAGGACGGCTGGAAAGCCTATATTGACGGCAACGAAGTTGAAATCGAAAGTGCTGACTATGCTTTTATGGCAATAAAAGTTACAAAAGGTCGGCACCAAATAGAATTAAAATATAAAACACCTTACTTTATTGAAGGTCTTATAATCTCAGGGTGTGCATTTATCATTTACGGCGCACTTTGTGTTTTACTTAAAAAGAAACGGAGAAAAGAAGTATGATTAGTTTTAACGTACCGCCCTTTGTGGGTAAAGAAATTGAATATGTAAAGCAAGCCGTAGAAAACAAAAAGATCTGCGGTGACGGTCCTTTTACCAAACTTTGCAACAAGTGGATCGAAGATAAAACCTTAACTAAAAAGGCTTTACTTACCACTTCTTGCACTCATGCGTTGGAAATGGCGGCAATTCTTTGTGATATTAAACCGGGTGACGAAGTTATTATGCCTTCATACACCTTCGTTTCTACTGCCGACGCTTTTGTTTCCCGCGGTGCAACGGTCGTGTTTGTTGACATTCGTCCCGACACTTTGAATATTGATGAAAACTTAATTGAAGATGCCATCACCGATAAAACAAAGGTAATAGTTCCGGTGCATTATGCAGGTGTTTCCTGCGAAATGGATAAGATCATGGAGATCGCAAAAAAATACAATCTCCTTGTTGTTGAAGATGCCGCACAAGGCGTAACCGCAACTTATAAGGGTCAGCAGTTAGGTGCTATCGGTGATTTCGGTTGTTACTCCTTCCATGAAACGAAAAACTATTCAATGGGCGAAGGCGGTGCACTTTTAATTAAAGACGAAAAGTTCGTTGAGCAGGCTGAAATTATTCGTGAAAAGGGTACTAACCGCGCAAAATTCTTCCGCGGTCAGATCGATAAATACACTTGGGTGGACTTTGGCTCAAGTTATCTTCCCAGCGACATGAATGCCGCATATCTTTGGGCACAGTTTGAAAGCGTTGAAGATATTTTCAACAGCCGTATGAACGTATGGAACACATACTATAACGCCCTTAAACCGTTGGAAGAAAAGGGACTTATTGAACTTCCCTTTATTCCTGAGCATTGCACACACAATGCACATATGTTCTATTTAAAGTGTAAAGATCTTGAAGAAAGAACTGCGTTTATTAATTTCTTGAAAGAAAATGATATTCTTTCGGTATTTCATTATATTCCCTTGCACTCAGCACCTGCAGGCGTAAAGTACGGCCGTTTCCACGGTGAGGACAAGTACACCACAAAGGAAAGCGAGCGTCTTGTAAGACTGCCCCTTTACTACGGTCTTGAGCCTGAAAAAACAGAGTATATCATTTCCAAGATAAAAGAATTTTTTCATGTATAATGGAGTAAAAAATGCAAAAAGTTATTGAAAACGATAATATTTATCTTCGCAAAATGGAATATTCCGATACGGAAAATATCGTAAAGTGGAGAAATTCCGATTTTGTACGCAACAACTTTATATATCAGGAACTTTTTACAAAGGAGTCCCACGAAAACTGGATCCGCACCATGGTGGAAACAGGCAAGGTAGATCAACTTATAATCTGCCTTAAAGATAGTGATCTTCCCGTTGGCAGCGTATATATCCGCGATATCGATAAAACTCACAACAAAGCCGAGTACGGCATTTTTATCGGTGAAGCAGAAGCAAGAGGCAAAGGTGTAGGCTCACAAGCGGCACAACTTATGGTGCGCTACTGTTTTGAACAGTTAAAACTGCACCGTCTGTTTTTAAGAGTGTTTGCCGATAATAAGCAGGCTATCCGCAGTTATGAAAAAGCAGGTTTTGTTCAGGAAGCCTATTTAAAGGACGATGTTTGCATTAAAGGTGTTTACAGAGATATCGTTCTGATGGGAATTATCAATTCGGAGGATAAATAATGGGTTTGATCAGTTTTGTAATTCCTTGTTACCGCTCGGAGAAAACATTACCTAAGGTAGTTGAGGAAATCAAAGATACAATGTCAACTATCGGTGAATATGAGATCATTCTTGTAAATGACTCATCGCCTGATAACACTATTGGTACAATCCGTCAATTATGTAAAGACAACTCCAATATTATCGGTGTTGATCTGGCAAAGAACTTTGGTCAGCATGCGGCTTTGATGGCAGGTATGCGCCAGGCAAAAGGCGACATTATCGTTTGTCTTGACGATGACGGACAGACTCCTGCAAACGAAGTCAATAAAATTTTAGACAAATTAAATGAAGGTTATGACGTTGTTTATGCCAGTTACGGCAAGAAAAAGCACAGCCTTTTCCGCAATTTCGGAAGCAAAGTCAACGAACTGATGACTTGCGTTATGCTTGGAAAGCCTAAGGATCTTTATATTTCCAGTTACTTTGCCGCAAAACGTTTTATCGTAGACGATATGCTTCGTTATGAACATTCATATGCTTACGTTATCGGTCTTGTTTTGCGCGCAACAAAGAATATTGCCAACGTAGAAGTAAATCACCGTTCACGGACCGAAGGTACTTCCGGTTACACTTTAAAAAAGTTGTTGGGTCTTTGGTTTAACGGTTTTACGGCATTTTCAATTAAGCCTTTGCGCATTGCCACAATAATCGGTGCTTTATGCGCAGGCGGCGGATTCATATACGGCATTTATACAATTATCAAGCGTTTAGTGTTACCTGATATTCAGGCAGGTTTCTCGGCTCTGATGTCAATGTTCGTTTTCATGTGCGGTATGATCATGCTTATGCTTGGCATGATCGGTGAATATGTAGGCAGAATCTATATCAGCATGAACTGTTCACCCCAGTATGTCATCCGCGAAGTTATAAAAGAAGAATCTGCGGAGATAAAAGAATGAAGAAAAAATTAAGCCTTAAAATGGCTTTATTATTGCAGGCTACAGTCGTCATCTATACTTTGGCGGCTGTGTGCGGCAAACTTGCAAGCAACCACCCGACCCTCTCAACGGGTTTCATCTTGTGGTTCGGCTGTGAGTTCTTAGTTTTAGGCGTTTATGCAATCTTATGGCAGCAGATCATCAAGCGTGTTGATCTTTCTATTGCATACGTCAACAGATCCATGGCGATCATCTATTCAATGTTATGGGCATTTTTGATCTTTTCAGAACAAATCCGCCCTCAAAATATTATAGGAGTTATTATCATCGTTTTAGGTACGCTGATAGTAAATAGTGACAATGCCTAAAATATTTGCAATTATTTTAATGTGCGCCTCAGTTGTAATTGCCTCATTTTCGCAAGTTATGCTCAAGTCAGGCGCAAAAAAAGAATATTCCTCAGCCATAAGGGAATATCTTAACATTTACGTTATTTCAGGCTACGGACTTTTGCTTGTTTCAATGGTTTTGCCTATAATCGCCTATAAATTCGGGCTTGACTATAAGGAAGCACCGGTTATTGAAGCAATAGGTCCTGCACTCGTTACGATTTTATCTTTCTTCTTTTTCAAAGAAAAACTTACAAAGAAAAAGATAATCGGCAATGTTTTAGTTGTTCTGGGAATAATTGTTTTTTATCTTTAAAAAAAGGTAAGCATTTTTGCTTACCTTATTTTTATATATTCAATTATTTCCTTTAGATTTGCTTCGTTATAATAATCGCCGTCTGCTTTTATCATATTAAGCATTTCTTTTTGGCTTTCATCGTTTCTTTTTTCCAAAAATCTAATAAGAGTATCTATCATAGTTTTATAGATGCCCGTAAGTTTTTGGTGATCCATGCCGCCTTGAAGCCAATATACGGGGCAAGTTATTTTGTTTGCCTTTTTAGTTTCCTCAGCACCCGTTCCCAAAGAAACTGCGCCTACTGCCACAATATCAAACTTTCTTTTTGCTTTTTTATAGCCTTTCAGTTGCCCTGCCATAAGCCAACCTAAATAAACAACTTTACTTCCCTTTTTAAGACTTTTATCGTTAAGTTCATAAAGAGGTATTTGGGTTATTTCCGAAAGTTTTTGGGCGTATCTTTTTGTAAAACCGGTGTTTGAAGTATATACTATTCCGTCGATCACAGTGTGTCCTCCAGAAGTTTTGCACTGTTTTCAACAAAGGCAGAAACATCCTCAGGCGAAAGAGTGCCATGCTGGAGGCGCGCAAGATCGTAAACGTATTTTACGCTTTGTTCCTTTTTCTCGCCGTCGTCCATTTTGTTGATTGCCTGAACAAGTGAACTTTCTGTATTTAAAACAAGAGTATATTTAAGCATACCGCCCATATTCTGCATACCGTAATAGCGTTGTGCTTCCTCCATACGACGCGAAAACTCATCAAGAAGAAGTACCGCAGGTGCTTTTGTCTTTAAACCTTGCGCCTTAATTTCAACGTTTTCGCCTGCAACCTTTTTAGTATACTCGCAAAGCATATCAAAAAGATGATTTTTAACATCCTCACCTGCGATCTCAGCATCAACGCGGGCAAAGCGCACGCCTTGATTCTGCATTTCGATGTGTTGCATGAAAGGAATATCAAGCATGCCGCCCAAAATAACTACGGTTTTACCTGATTCAGTGAGCATTGAAACGTACTGTGCCTGCTGTTTTTTGTCAGTTGCGTAGTAAACCTTTTTATCCTCTGCCCCCTCAAGATATTTTTCAAGGGTAATATACTTATCTTCGGTAGTTTTATAGATAATATGCTCTTTAAGGCGATCGTCAAACTTCTGGTCGCGCATACAGCCGTATTTGATGAAAACGTTAATATCATCCCAATACTTTTCAAAAGTTTCGATTTCGTTTTTAGCCATACCCGTAAGACGGTCGGCAATCTTTTTGGTAATGTGATTGGATATCTGCTGAACTGTTCTGTCATTCTGTAAGAAACTGCGTGAAACGTTAAGGGGCATATCGGGACAATCAATAACGCCCTTTAAAAGCATCAAAAATTCGGGGATAATTTCCTTAATATTATCTGCAACGAAAACTTGATTGTTAAATAACTTTATCTGTCCCTGAACGCTATCGGGATTTTCGGTAAGTTTGGGGAAATAGATTATGCCCTTTAAGTTAAAGGGATAATCAACGTTTAAGTGGATCCAGAATAAGGGATCGTTAAAATCAGTGAAAACTTTATGATAGAAGTTTTTATATTCTTCCTCAGAACACTCGGAAGGCTTTTTAAGCCATAAAGGAAGTGTATCGTTTATTTTTTCTTCATTGCCCTCAAGATAAATTTCAACGGGCATAAAACCGCAATACTTTGTTAAAACGGGCAGAACTGCGGAATTTTCACTAAAATCTTTGCTCTCATCGTTTAAGTAAAGAGTAATTTCCGTACCGAAATCGGTTTTATCGCAATCAGAGATAGTATATTCATCACTGCCATCGCTTTCCCACAAAATGGCGGAAGCGTTTTCCTTATATGAAAGAGTACGGATCTCAACCTTATCGGCAACCATAAATGCTGAATAAAAACCTAAACCGAAATGACCGATAATACTGTTGCCTGCATCTTCATACTTTTCCAAAAAGTCAGCAGCGCCTGAGAATGCTACCTGATTGATGTATTTTTCAACTTCTTCTTTAGTCATGCCGATGCCGTTATCGGTAAAAGTCAACGTAGAAGCATCTTTATCGGCTTTAACGGTAACTTTATAGTTTTCCCTTGCTTCAGCCTCACCCATTTCAACAAGCTTCTTGTACTTGCTTATGGCGTCAACACCGTTGGATACAAGTTCACGAATAAAAATATCGCGGTCGGAATAAAGCCATTTTTTGATTATGGGCATCAAGTTGTCAGAGTTTACTGAGATCTTTCCTGTTTCTTTCATGTTATTTACCTTCTTTGTTCATGTAATAGATTATTCTTAAGCCTTCTAAGGTAAGGCGAGAATCAACAACGTCAATCACTTTAGTGTGAACGGCAATGGTCTTTGCTAAACCGCCCGTTGCAATAACACGGGCATTTTCAAAGCCCTTTTCATTTTTCATTTTGCCGATGATATATTCTATCTGACCGATGTAGCCGTACAAAAGACCTGCCTGCATACATTGAACGGTGTTTTTGCCCAAAATACTTTCGGGAAGATCAAGGGCAACGGATGGCAGATTTGCCGCCTTAGATGAAAGGGCATCGGAAGAAACCCTTACACCGGCTAAAATGCAACCGCCTAAAAACTCATTTTTCTCATTGGTTGCGCAGATAGTTGTTGCCGTGCCGAAATCAATGGTAATTACCGGTCCGCCGTAACGTTTTATGGCAGATACGGCATCGCAAATAATATCTCCGCCGGTCTCGCGGGGATTATCGATCTTAATGTTAAGTCCGGTCTTGATACCTGCACCGACAATAATTGGTTTTTTGTGAATATAATCGCTAAGCATATGCTCGATAGTAAAGTTTATGCCCGGCACTACCGAGGACATGATAACACCTTCAATATCATCTACTGAAATGTTACCCGTTTTAAGCATTTCAAGAACAGCGATACCATATTCATCGCTGGTTTTTCTTAAATCTGTGGAAATTCGCCACGTTCCTTTTAATTTATCCTTATCAAAAACGCCCAATTTTACGTTGGTATTGCCGATATCAAGTACAAGAATCATATTTTTAACCTCTGTCCTTCTTTTTTATGTTAAGTAATCTTACTGTTATGGGACTTAATACTACGTTAGAGCCAAGTTCGAATAAAAAGTTTGCCATAGCCAATGCAAAAAATACTGCCATTCCCGTTTGCTCAGGTAATCCTGCTTTAATAGCAATATCGCTTGCATCCTTTAAAAAGAAAACTGCACATCCAAGCAAGAAAACACCTGTGTTAACAACAGGGCACACGATTGATGAAACCAACACTGCAAAAAAGGTGTTTGCTTTTTTGAGCAACTGATATACAAGACCTGCCGCAAAACCGCAAGCAATGCCCTTTGCAAGAACAGTTATAATCGTTCCGATAACATTGTAAAACAAGAACAAATTGGCACCGCCACTTAAAAGAACCACCATACCAAATACAAAGCCAAGCCATGCGCCTATTGCTTTACCGCATATGGCCGCGCCTATAACTATCGGTATAAGTGCTACTGCCGTTGAGAAGGGACCAAAAAATGCCGTATACGTTCCAAGTAATTGCAATACAATTACCAGTGCAGTAAATACGGCGCCCAGTGTTAATGTCTTTGTTGAAATTTTTTTCATTTTTCTCTCCATTCTGTCTCCTTTAGGATGACTTATGAAACTATAATTTTTTGTAAAGACTTTTTATTCAATGACCTCCGGGCGGTAGATCTTGAATCATCGCCTTTACATAATTATTATATACCTCTTTTTTAATTATGGCAATAATAATTTATAGTATAAGTCGAGTTTTGTCGTTCGTTTTTTTGTTAAACCATGTAACACATATTGACAAATATGAACAAATAGTGTACAATACTAAGGATAATAATATAAAAAGGTGTTTTATATGAAATTACTTAACAAAAGATTAGGTATAGTTGCATATATACTTATTGATCTGCTGGCAGTAGTGGTGGCTTCCGCCATAGGTGTAATTGCCGGTTTGGGATTTGATTTTATTTTAGAAAACAATCTCTTAAATATGTATTTATGCGCACTTGCAGTAAACGTTATATCTACCATTGCACTTTTTACCGTGTTTAAACTGTACAACAATATCTCGGTTTATGTAGGCTCTCTGGAGGGTTTGAAGTTAATTCTCGCCTCGTTTTTAATATCCTGCGCGCATTTAATTGAAATGCACTTTTTATTCGGTTTAGGTAAAATTGCAAACTTAAGTTATGTGCTTATTTTCTTTTTGTTGCTTGTTGCCATAACGATGATTCCAAGATTTTCATCAAGAATGTTCATTGCCCTTAAATCCATCATCGTCAACACAAAAAACGGTGATCGCACTCCCGTTATGATCATAGGCGCAGGCGATGCAGGTGTTACCCTGCTTCACGAAATTGAAACTACCAATAAAATCAAAGTTGCGGTAAAATGCTTTGTTGATGATGACGTTGCAAAACACGGCACCTATATTTCAGGTGTAAAAGTTGAGGGCGGAAGAGATAAAATTTCCGATCTTGTAAAAAAATACTCAATTAAAGAAATTTACATTGCAATGCCCTCTTGCGGTGGTGAAGTTGTTCAGGAACTTGCCGATCTTTGCAAAAACCTTGGCTGTAAAGTTAAAACTTTGCCGGGTATGTATCAGTTTATTAACGGTGAGGTTTCTGTAAGCCACCTCCACGAAGTCAGCATTGAAGACCTTCTTTCAAGAAAAGCAATTGCCGTTGATCTTGATAAGGTAATGGATTACGTTTCAGATAAAGTTGTTATGGTAACCGGCGGCGGCGGCTCAATCGGAAGCGAACTTTGCCGTCAGATAGCACGCCATAATCCCCACCAACTTATTATTGTTGATATTTATGAGAACAACGCTTACGATATTCAGCAGGAACTTTTGAAAAAGTATCCTAAAATGAATCTTGTAACGCTTATTGCTTCTGTTCGTGATGAAAAGCGAATGGAGCGCATTTTTGCCACCTATAAGCCACAGATAATCTATCATGCGGCGGCACATAAGCACGTTCCTTTAATGGAAGAATCCCCTAACGAGGCAATCAAAAACAACGTTTTCGGTACTTACAAAACCGCAAAACTTGCCGATAAATACGGTGTTAAACGTTTTGTACTTATTTCAACTGACAAGGCAGTAAACCCCACAAACGTTATGGGTGCAACAAAGCGTATCTGTGAAATGATCGTACAGAGTTTTGATAAAATGTCAAAGACTGAGTTTGTTGCAGTTCGTTTCGGTAACGTTTTAGGTTCAAACGGAAGCGTAGTTCCATTATTTAAAAAGCAGATTGAAGAAGGCGGCCCCGTTTACGTTACTCACCCTGAAATAATCCGTTATTTCATGACTATTTCTGAGGCTGTTGCCCTTGTTATTCAGGCAGGTGCTTATGCTAAAGGCGGCGAAATATTCGTTCTTGATATGGGAAGACCCGTAAAAATTCTTGATCTTGCCGAAAATCTTATTCGCCTTTCAGGCTATACACCTTATAAAGATATTGATATTAAATTTACCGGTCTTCGTCCCGGCGAAAAACTTTATGAGGAAATGCTCATGAGCGAAGAAGGTCTTGCCGAAACAGAAAACAAACTTATACATATCGGTAAACCCATCGAAATGGACGTTGATATTTTCTTTAAGCAACTGGAAGAATTAAAAATAGTTCTTGAAAATGAGCCTACCGATGCACGCAGACTTATAAGTGAGATCGTTCCCACATATAAGGGCAATGCGGAATTGTTGAACATATGATAAAAACCTTTTTTAAGTATTTTTTCTGGTTGCTCACCATATTGATTATGGTTATAATTTTCTGTTTTTCTTCTCAAAATGCCACAGAATCAAAATCGACAAGTGAAGGTTTCACGAAAAAGGTACTTTCAACTTGCGAAGATTTCAGGGAACTTCCGGAAAAAAAGCAAAACGAAATAGTTTTAAATCTTCAGTTTGCAGTTAGGAAATCGGCACATTTTCTTGTATACACCGCTCTCGGTCTTTCATTATTCATGGCATTTTTGCTTACTTTTGATAACAAACTCACTTGGTTGTTTTCGCTTATAGGTTGTATACTTTATGCCATAAGTGATGAACTTCATCAAAGTTTTGTTTCGGAAAGATCCTGCGAAATCCGTGACGTTTTGATCGATACACTTGGCGCAATACTCGGTATCGCCATTGTATTACTTATAAAATTCATATTTGCAAAGAAAAAAGCGAAGCAATAGGCTTCGTTTTTTTTGTAAAAAATATTTGCAAAAGCACTTTAATTATGATACAATATGTATGCCAAATCATTTAAAATGCAATATTGTATTACCAGAACTGAATATTTTTTCCCATACCTGTTTAAATTTGTCAAAAAATGCAAATTTCATTATGACAGGTATGGTATTATACTGTTGCATAAATGGTTTGGCGACTATCGAAGTTTGCGTTTTTTTGTGCGTCTACTTTGGTAGGCGCACTTTTTTTATATTATAGAGAATGGAGTTGTTTAGGATGGATTTAAAATGGATTTTAGAAAATGAAGATCACGGTATCGAAACAAAATTATTGGGTCATGATTTTTATATTACTGCTGAGCGCAACATATATAACACGATCAGAAACAAGTATAAAGATTTTGCAACCGATGCAAGAGAAAAATTTGCAAAAATGAATGACGAACTTACTGATATAAGCGATCTGTTGGATAACGCACCTAACGCTTTTATCTTATCTGTTGAAGGCGCCATACAAGAGTTGCTTCAAGATATTATAAGTCTTGATATTTATACCATTGACAAAGATACCGTTGTTGAAATGGCTTTTAACGGTGACTATTTTGATGAATTTTCTGAAGCATATGACGTATTTAGCAGCACGGCAAACGCTATTATTTCTGAGGTTGAAGATGAAGAATATGCTCGCGAACTCAGGAAAGAAAGCCGTCCCCGTTGGTCTTCTGCAACCATTGGCGGAAATGCTATAAACGCTTGGTCCAACCAACTTACCACCGCAGGCATGAATTTGGCTGAGGGCGCAGTACATTCTGCCATAAACTTTATCGGTAACTGTGTTTCCCGTGCGAGGGCTGAAAGTCAGTTGGAAAAGTTATTTAATTCTGAGCATTTAAGACAAGACATGATCGATAGCGTTTACGATTCATGTTTCAATTTACATTTACTTTTGCTTGCTATCATACGCAAACATTCAAAAATACGCATTGGCGGTGTTGTAAGCGAAACCGACGTGCAAAAGGCGCAGGCAATGTATAATAACTTTATGTCTTTAAATCTTGATGAAGAAAAGAAGGCCAAGTTTATTAACGATATTTTTCAGTTAAACCCCTATCAAAGAGATTACTATAAAACTTTAATTGAAAAATTCGGCGATGAAAACAAGGAACTTGAAAATTTTGCCGCTTTCTCAGGGATGAATGTTTTTGAAATTAAAAACGAAATTCTTGTAGATTATGTTGAAAAACACTTAGGCGAAACTGAAGCCGACGCCCACAAATGCAAAAAGAACATGGAATCGTTGGCAGTAAAAATCGGACTTGACAGTATGCTGATCGTTCAAGCAAATGCTATCATTGCACAGCGTCTTGAAGAATTGGATCTGTTATACAGAACAGTTGATGAAATTGTTTTTGAAACCCGTGAAGAAGCAGATTTAGCAAAAGATGAATTGAAAAAAATTCAGAAGATCATGGATACGATCCAGCCTCCAACAAAAGAATCAACCGTCAGTTATGAAACAGAACTCAAAGAAAAACGCAATCAAATTGACAGTTTGAAAACAAAAGTTAAAGAGAAATATCTTTCAAAAATCGACAAGCACTTAGAAGATTTTGATAAAAAGTTCCGTGGTGAAGGATTCTTTAGTTCGGGAATGACGCGTGAAGAAGCAGGTAATGAAAAGGCTCTTAAATATGTAAAAACGCTTCCCGTAAGCACTTACGAAGAGTTGGATAAAGCCCGTGAATTACTTATCGCCTATCTGCCTGAGGTCGGTTTAACCATTGAACAGATAACTTCGGCAAATGCTTATCTCTTCCAATGCGAAAACTATCTGAACACCGTTGACGGCGTAGTATTTAATACTCGTGAAGAAGCCGCTTTAGGAAGAAAAGAATTAGCAGAAATCAGTTTAATTATGCAGTATGCAGTTGCCCCCAATGCCAATTCTCTTCTCCCCTACGAAAAAGGTATCTTAGAAATAAGAGAAAAACTTCAGCCCTTTGTAACCCCTATAAAATTCAAATATATTTCTCAACTTGATCAATATCTTTCTTCCTTTGATACGATGTTTAAGTCCTGCGGTTTCAACCGTTTTGAAACAAGAAAAGAGGCCGCTGTTTACAGAAGTTGTGAGTTTGTCAGAAACATAAATCCTGCAACTTACGAGGCACTGGATATGGCAAAAGATCAGTTGAAAGACTTCGTTAAACTGGTTGGTATTGAATATGATGAAGCAGTAACTGCCCATCAGTTCTTACATGAATGTTATTTGAAAATAAACACCGTTGACGGTATTGTGTTCCAGACAAAGGACGAAGCCGATTTTGGCAGAAAAGAGTATGCTGAAATCAACGCAATCATGTGTAACGTTGTGCCGCCTACAAAAGATAGTTTGTTAAGTTATGAAAGAAATCTTTTTGCAGTTCGCCAACAGTTGGAAGAGTTTAAAACAGATATTAAATTAAAATATATTGAAATCATAGATCAACATTTAGCAAAATTCGATACTTTGTTCAAACAAACAGGTATGTTCACTAAGGCTGAAACCCGTCAGGAAGCCGCCCAAGACAAGGCATTGAAATTGGTTAAATCCCTTGCACCGCCTACTTGTTCCTATGCTGACGTAGACAAAGCAACGGAAGAACTTAATAATCTTCTTCCTGAAATCGGTATTGAATTGTCCCAGGCTTTTGCTGCAACCCAATACATTCAATCACAAGAGGATCGTCTTAACACCGTTGACGGCGTTGTTTTATCTTCCCGTGACGAATGTGCCCTTGCAAAAAAGGAATTACTTGAAATACAAAATATCATGAGCATGATCGTTCCCGCTACAGCAGACTCTTTGTTGGACTATGAAAGAACTCTTTTATCCCATAAAGCCGATCTGGAAAAATATCAGACTGCCGTTAAGAACAAATATCTTGGAATTGTTCAAAAGCATTTGGTGGATTTTGATGAAAAATTCAGAAGAACTTCTTTGATCAAACTTTGTGCAACACGAGAAGAAGCCGCAAGAGAAAGAGCATTAAAATTCGTAAAATCCAAAACATACAATATTGTGGCTGACGTTGAAAATGCAAGAAACGAACTTATTGCTCTGTTACCTAACTTAGGTATAACCTTAGATCAAGCAACAGAGGCAACTGCATTTTTAACTAACACAGAAAACAGAATAAACGGTGTATCGACCGGTTCACTCTTTGGCGATCTGATGAACAAATTCAAAAAATAACAAATTACCCACTACAAAAAAACTCAATGATAAATTTAAAGCAACTATCAAAAAAGATAGTTGCTTTTCCTATATTAAAATTCTACATTCTTCCCTACCGTGGACAAAAAAAACAGACGAAAATTCGTCTGTTTTTTTGTTTTATCAGAAGCACATACCGTTCAGCTCGTGGCAACGGTATGTAAGAAAGGAACTTGCTTCTGCGTAAATTTTAAAATATTTCCTCATCGTTGAAAGTGATGTCGCCATCGCCTTCAGGAATGATTACTTCAGGGAATGTATCTTCATCACCAAAGATGAAATCATCATCGCCGCCATGAAGTGCAGACATATAATTCTTTGCTGAAAGTCCGTACTGACTTAAAGCTTTTACGATTTCACCCACGTTTTCAACAGAATATTTGTTTTCAATATAGGAATTAACGTTATATTGAACGGTGCTTATTACCTCGTCATCTCTAATAAGCTCAAGGGTGTGCACTTTATCAAATTCCGTTGCGTAGATATCGCGTGAATAGAAAACATATGCGTTGTCGTCTTCTTTTATTAGTGATTCTTTATCAATTATCTGACCGTTAAGTTTTATGATAACGTCATCGGTAAGAGTAAGGCGGAAATAAATCCTATTAACATTTGCCATGTTAAGACCAACCGATTTTACTCTGTTATTTACGTCAGCATTACCTGAAATAATTCTTGTGCCAACGGGAATGGCAAAAGAACTTCTGTTTGTTTCAACCCATGAAAGATTATCCGCTAAGTTTTCAACGTTATAACCCTTATAAATCTGTGCCGTTTTGCCGTAATAAAGCATGTCTGCCAATAAACGTTTTAAGGCATTATATTGAATGGTTGATAATTCAGTATTGGTTTTATTATAAAGATTATCGCAATACTTTTTTACGCTGTAGTCTTCAATGGTTTCAACTACTCTTCCGTTATAGATAAGTTCTGCGGTAATGGTATCCGCCATACATTGAGGGTTGATGCCCGTGTATGAGAACTTAATATAATCATTTTCTTTTACGCCTTTTGCCGTTGTTATTCTACCGCTTGAGGACGTAAATTTTACGGATAACTCGTTAATATCAAGAGAATTGCTTACAAAGAAATTCATCGTAAGGCTTGCACCAATATCGACCGTCGCGCCCTTAAATTCACCGATACCGTTAAAAACTTTTTCATTGATAACATTTTCTACGTTCTCAATAGCATCAGATGCTTTTGAAATATTTGAGCCGTTGGAAACACCGCCAACAGTAACATTTACACGTTTTCCGCTTTTAATAAAATCAATGGCGGCTTTTGTGGCGTTAATACGTCTTTCGTTGATTTTAGGCGTGCCGTCTGCATTATAAAGTTGTCTTCCGTTTGCATCAACCTCTAACGTAGGACAAATCCAACCGCCTTCGTCGTGCTCGTTCCAAGCATATGCGATAACGGTATTTGCTTCTGTGTAAGGCTTGATTGACGGGTGTTGCGTATATGATAAGGCATAAGCAAGATGGTTTAATAATTCAACATCCGTTGCGTAATCGCACCAATAATCGTTATCAACGCTCATCCATGAAACGGGATTTATGTATCGTGGTTCAGGATGCCAGCCGTAAGTTACGGTAGGTACAAATTGAAACTGTGTAAAATAACTTTTGCACTGTGTGTAACTTGTATCCCATCTTTCCTCCGCTTTTTTTGAAAGTTCATCATAGGAAAGTTGATAACCGTCTATTGCATATTTTGAAACTGCATCTGCGGAATTGCTTTTTGCGGTGCTTGCTGAGGGATTCATAATAACTGCGTAAGGCTTTTTAACGTTCAGTTCATCGCAAAGTGCTTCATAATATTGAATTTTTTCAACAATATAGGCTAAATTATCGTTTGAATTAATGTAATACATTAAGGGACGACCGTCTAAAACCGTCATATAATAGTCAGAAACAAGGATTTTTGACATTTCAATGCGTGCATTATCATGTATAGGCGGATCAACGACACACATTTTAACGTCGCTTCTATATTTGCTTTCCTGATGAAATTTTCTCGCCTTTTGCATGCCATTATGGGCGTTGTTTTCGTCGCCATCATCATACCAGATATATGCAAAATAACTGATACCTGCATACTTGGCATATTCCATTTCCCTATCGAAAATCTCCTGTGTATATTCAGGAATAACTATTTTATTATCGTCCGTTACTTTTGCAAAGAACGGTGCACGAAAATGGAACTGACTTGGAGATAAACTTCTTTCAACCTGCGAAACAACGTCCCACCCCTTATTTGTATGACCGTACCACGCATCCCAACGGATTGCGCCTACCGTTGTCGCTTCTTCCGCAGCAGTTGAAACCTCTGTGTTTTCGGCAAAGGTAACTGTGCTGAAAAGTGAAAGCATCATTGTAATTATAAGAAATGCGCCTAAAAGTTTTTTCATATATCTGCCCTCGTTTTAATTATTCTTCTTACGCTGTCCTTAAGTCCGCTTTCCTTATTGCGGGTTCTCCATAAACGCTTGTGTTCGGGGATAATTACTTCTTCCATTTGGGTTATGTTTTTAAGATGCTCTTCCCTGTTTTCCACATCAAGCTTATATCTTGCAAGTTCACAAGTAAAACGCATAATACGGATTGAATTATAGAATTCCTCCATAATAAGTTTGCCCTCATCACCCTTTAAAGTGATTTCATTGGCTCTGTTTTCAATCTCGTCAAGATACTTTTCAAGTTTATCAACTTCACTTATTTCGCCGTTTTCAGCCATCGACATTTCGTTAAGATGATAATATAAAATGCCGATTACAAAGCCGCGTTTTGTTTTGGAAAAATCAAATTTACTTTGGTATCTGCCGGCATCTGCCATAAGTTGTGCAAAACGGTTGCTTTCATCCTTGAAAACGTATTTGTTAAGATAATCATAAATAAATTCTCTTTGCTTTTCAGCGGTATTATTCCAACTTATTGCGCTAAAATATGCAAAAGGAAGATAACTTATTGACAAATACTGCGGATGGTTTAAATCGCCCCAGTCAGTATCAAGAACGCCGATACCGCCATACTGAACAACGCGGTTTACTGCATTTTCAGCATTAACAAGCATTGTTTCGGTGTTACCTAAAATGGTGTTCCAACTTTGTGTGCCGGGCGCATTATAGAATTTAAGATTTAACTTTTCATATTCCTGACAAGCCTGTTCAGAAGGATTGAAGGGAGCATATCCCCAGTTTATGGGAATAACGTTTTCAGGCAATTCTTTCAAAAGTTCAGGTGCTTCATTGATAATGTCACCCCAGAACATTACTTTCTTACCCTTTGACTGAATGAACTCGATAACCTTTAAGAGATAGTCAAAATAAACTCTGTGCTTGCCTTTTTCTTCGCAGATTTCCTTTGATTTGCCCCAGCCAAGTTCTAAGGTTTCATCGCAGTTAATGTTGACGGTGTCTGCGGTAAAGTTAGGCAATAAATCGTTAAACAGCGTTTTTACAAATTCAAAACTCTCATCATTTAACGGATTAAGGCTATGAGGAAGCCATTGCTCGTTGGCATAAATAAAGCCGTCAGGACATTCTGCAAGGTGCTTAAATTCTTCTCTTATAAGCCAAGGCGACATATGACCAAAGCAGTTCTGGTTGGGAATAAGTGTGATAAATTTTTCCTTACAGTATTTATCAAGGAATTTAATTTCTTCAGGCGTTAAGGGAGTTGTGTTTTTGCAAACTTCAGGAAAACTTTTATATTCAAAAGGATAGCCTTCCATATATAATTGAAGCTGATTGATTTTTAAATCAGCAAAAAAATCAACTAATTTTAAAAGTGTTTCCAATGTAGGAATTTTACTTCTTGAAATATCAAGCATCATTCCGCGGTTTTCAACTGTAGGCCAATCGTGGATCTCCATACAAGAAATTTTATCGTTATCAAAAATCTGTTTTAAGGTTGTGTTTGCACGGAAGAAACCTTCTGCGCCCTTTGCAAAAACAGAAATTTTGTCTTTTTCAATATTTATTTTGTACTCTTCTTTATTAAGAGTTGTATCCGTAACGTAAGTTACTGTGTTGTTTTCGTTTAATTCTTCAAAAATTTTAACTTTTTGTGGATATGGAAATAAAATCATATTTTTTCTCCTTAAAAAGAGGGGGACGTAATTTTTACATCCCCCTAAAAATTATTGTTCTTTTCTCTTTTTTACAGCTAAAACTGTAAATGCGGGGATTGTTATTAAAATCAGACAAGCAGGGATCCAAAGAACCTCATCGCCTGTTTTTGTTTGTGATGCAAAAGCAACTGCCGTCCAATTTTGCTTATCTATTGCCATAAATGAAAGGAATCTCGGAACGTCGCTGTTTTTACATTCGATAATAAATGAGTTGCCCTTAAAGATACCTTTTTCAAAGTTAAAGCGAATGAAGAAGGTTGAAAGGTCGCATTTATAAGTCTTTCCGCCATATTCGACTTCAACTTTGTTGTTTTTAACAGGTACTTTTGCACTTATCACTTTGCTTTCGCCTGCAGGAATCTGGATAAGTTCGCTGTTAGCACCTTCAGGACCCGCCCAAGTAGTTGAGCCATTTGAAAGCTTAAGGGTTGTTTGAAGGAACATTCTTATATAAATATCTTCATTACTTGTGTTTTTGATGGTAATTGACTTTTCGGCATAGCCATCCTTAACGTCACTTTTTGAAAGCATGCCTGCGCTTGTTACGATCCAGCCGTCCCATAAGTCCTTATTAAGTGAGAACTTAACGCCGTCAGCATTTCTCATAAGCCAGTTATATCTATCCTGTGCGGCACCACTACCTTCAACGTATTTGATAGAAACGTTATCAATCCAGTAAGCACCATTGGTGTTTGACTTATAAAGTGACTTTGCGGCATCAATTCTTAAAATAATGTCGTAAGCATTTGTCTGTCCTGCTTTATATGCCTTCTTGATGTCATCAAGCACCTTATCGGTAATTTCAACACGAACCTGATATGATTTCCACTTTGTTGTAAGTTCAATGTTGGTGTTGGCTGCGGCATATCTTAAATCAGCATGTGCTTGTGAGTTAAGAATAGGTGTTACCGTTGCTTTGCTTGTTGCCTTAGCATCAAAGGAAAGCACGTAAGTACCGTTACCTCTGCCCTTATATCCCATAAGTTCGTCTTCAATTATGGCAGGGCCTAAATTAAAGCCGATCGAGCCGTAAGCATTATAGGGGCTTGAATATTTAACTGAATGTCCCGTACCTGATTTTGTATCAGTTGAAAGTTCAATTTTACCGCCAAGGGATGAGAATACTGACCAGTTCTTTAAGCCGTCTTCTGCATCGCCGTTATAAACCTCCTTTTCATCAAGAGGAATTTCAATAACCTTTTCAGCAGTATAAACCTTTAAAACGATATTATCAAACTGAACGCTGTTAAGTGTGCCCCAAGAACCGCTGTTTGCATCTTTTAATGCAATCTTATCAACTGCAAGGGCATACTGTGTTTCAGTTGCTTTCAGAGCATCCTCTTTGCTTAAATAGAACACGCCTGAAATAGTGGTATATGTTTCACCGTTAAGGCCAACAGACTCTTTAATGATTTTTACTTTGTTATCATCTTCACTACCGAATCTGCGGATAATCATATCAGCGCTTGTGATACCGCCCTTAACGTCCATTGCAATTTCAACCTTATATGCCTTTGCATCATTTAAAGTTGCAAAGTTTTTGATATATGAACCCAAGAGCCACATAGGTGTGTTGTTTTTATCAGCAGGTGCCTTATAAGCAACGCTTAACTCTTCGCTGTCAAGAACATTCTTTGAATAAATATGTCCATCTGTTTCCTTATATACAAGGTGAGGATGTGCTTTGTTGCCGCTATTGAAAATTGAAATTTCATTGGGCAATAAGCCGATAGGCTCAACAGTTTTAGGTACTATTGTTAAAACAATGTTATCAAAATAAACCGTTGCACCAAGAGGAATGTTTTCAAGGCAAAGTGCATAGCCGTTTTCAGATGCTTCTGAAATTTGATCATAAGTCATAGAAACGTTGCCTGAAACAGTTGTAAACTTATCAGCGGTAAATTCCTTTGACTCAAAATACTTAAGTCCCCACTTATTACCTACGTTTGAGTTGCGGAAAATAAGGCTTGTTGTGCCAACTGCGCCCTTAACATCCATTGATACCTTTATATCATAACTATCCGCAGGATATTCTGTTGCAAAGGCCTTAATGTAAGGTGCTAAAATCCAAGTAGGTGCCGCCGCAGTTTCTACCCAGCCTGCATTAAGTTTTGAAAAACGAATTGCTCCGTCAACAATAGTAGGTGCGTTAAAACGGTTTTTATCAACAGAGTTGCCCATATGCTCGTGAGTTGTTACGCCCATGCCATCAAAAACTGAAATTTCTTCAGGCAACAAGCCTTCGTGAGGCTTCTGAATCGAGGGTGTAGGTGTTGGGGTTGCTACGGGTGTTGCCGTAGGAGATGCTATTGGTGTTTGGGTTGCAACCGGTGTTTGGGTTACAACAGGTGTAGGTGTTACCGGATTAACTGCCGTTACCTTTAACACAATGTTATCAAAGTAAGTTGTTACGCCACGGGGAATATTCTCAAGGCAAAGTGCATAGCCGTTGGCACTTGCCTCTGAAATCTGTGTGCTTGTAAGATTTACCGCACCTGAAACAGTTGTAAACTTATCAGCAGTAAATTCTTTTGACTCAAAATATTTAAGTCCCCATTGGTTGCCTACGTTTGATTGACGGAAAATAAGGCTTGTTGTGCCTAACGCACCCTTAACATCCATTGAAACAACAATATCATAACTTTCTGCAGGATTTTCTGTTGCATATGCCTTAATATAAGGTGCTAAAATCCAAGTAGGTGCTGCCGCAGTTTCTACCCAGCCTGCATTTAACTTAGTGATAGCAAATGCGCCGTCAACAATAGAAGGTGCATTAAAGCGATTTTTGTCAACAGAGTTGCCCATATGCTCGTGAGTTGTTACTCCGTTTGCACCGAAAACAGAAATTTCTATAGGCAATAAACCAATCGGTTTTTCAGGTGCAGTAGTTGCAGTAGGTGTAGGTGCTTGTGTCGAAACCGGTGTTGCCGCGCCAACTGCAGTAATTTTTAAAGTTACGTTATCAAAAACTACTCCGCCCAAGGTTGCAGGCCTTGAAATGTTTGCTAAACAAAGAGCATACCAAGTATCATCCGAAGCATTAACCTCTGCTTTTGTAAGGGTGAAAGTTCCTGAAACAGTTGTAAAGGTGTCAGCATTAAACGTGCCTGATGACAAATTATTTACCTTGTTATCGGAAGCCTCACCAAATCTGCGAACAGATAAGTTTGCTGAATTTATGCTTCCCTTAACGTCCATTGATACTTCAACAGTATAACTATCAGCAGAATTTTCAGTTGCATAGGCCTTAATATATTTGCCTAAAAGCCACATTGGTGTTGTGTAGTTTGATGCATAACCGTAATAGTTTACGGTAAGTGCGCCTGCACTTATTGCTTTTGAATAGATGTGTCCTCCATTAAGGTAAGTAAGATTTTCGTGGGTTGTTACACCGTTAGTAAAATCAGAAATCTCATCGGGCAACAGGTTAGCGCTTTTAGCGCTACCTGTCGGACCGAAAGTAATCATACTTACGCAAGAAATAACTATCGCAAGCACAAGTGCTATAGATAAGATTTTTTTCAAAATGGTTTCACTCCTTAATTAAAAGGTTCTTCTTCTAAATCGAAATCTCCGTCGCCACCGCTCTGAGTGAACACGTCATTTCTGAATATTTCAGTTACTTCAATTTCGGGTTTTTCATATTTCTTCATATTATCACCTCATTATGCATTTTTAAATGCTACTGCGCTGATGCCATAGTTATTTAATGCTTTTACAACATTATACAATGATGAAGTTTCACCCTTAGCAGCAATATAAGCAATATAGTCGTTTACGCTGTAAACTACTTTGCTGATTTCATTTGCCCCGTCAGTAATTGTAATAGTGTAAGCCTTATTGAAATCAGTTGCCTTTAATGCTTCTGAATATACTAAATACTCGTTAGCGTTACCGGTTGCAACAAGTTCTGCTTCAACACCGTTTACTTTAACTGTTAAGTTCTTGTTTGCAAGTTTAACGCGATATAAAACCTTAACTGTGTTTGAAATGTTAAGTGTTGCGGAAGCTACCTTGTTATTTGCATCTGTATTTGTAACTGACTTAAATAATTCATTAGGAGTTGCAAGTGTTGTTACATCTTCTGTGATCCATGTAAATCCGTCAGTTGCAAGTTCAGTTAAGTTATAGTTCATATGCTTCTGTGCTTCTCTGCCATAGATAAGAGTATCGTTTGCAAGAGCAATAAGAGCGTTATACTGTGCATCGGTAATGCCAAGTTTTGTTGCATCGCTTGCCTTAATATTTGCAAAGTAGTTCTTTACGCTATATTCTGCTTTTTCGGAAATTACTTCACCGTCAAATACGAGAGAAGCGGAAACGTTATCAACCATACACTGAGGATTGATGCCTGTGTATGCGAACTTGTACATTCCGTATTCTTCATCGTAAACACCGTTAAGTTCAACAGTTGCATCGTTACGTGTAACCTTTAACACTGCATCCTTGTGTGCATCATCAAGGTCAGCAAAGTAGTTGATTGTAAGAGTTGAACCAATATCAAGCGTTGCGCCTTTAATGATGTTTTTATCATTAACCTCAACAATCATCTTAATATCATCATAGAAAATAGCCTTTTCTGTTGTTGAATCGGAATAAGCATCCTTTGTATAAGCATCAAAGGTAAGTGTTGAACCAACTAAAGCTTCAAGTTCTGATCTTGTTAAAATTTTTGAATAGGAAACGTCTACCCAATTATTGAAGCCTAAAACTTCACCCCAACTTGTAAAGGAGTTACCGTTACGGAAACCGAATTTCATTGCTTCTTCATCGGCTGAACCTGAACCATCGCTTGTTACGTACTTAACTTTTGCTGAAATCGTTACAACATATCTTTCGCTTTCGTTTTCTGCAAGATATTCAGTAAGAGCTGTTGAATATGCCCACTGCGGGCCTGACCAAGTATCTGCAAAAGCTCTGCGGTATCTTAATACTTTGCCCTGAACGGCATCGTCTGCAAGACCCATACGCCAAGAAGCAACTGTGCCAACGTATGTAATATCATTAGGGATTGAAGTCTGACCTTCAAAATTTGATGCGCCTGTGCTGATAAGGTTTGTTGTAGGCTCAACTTCTTCCTCAATATTTTCAATAACGAGTTTAATATCATCAAAGAAAATAGCCTTTTCTGTTGTTGAATCAGAATAAGCAGCCTTTCTATAACCATCAAATGTAAGCTTTGCTGATGTCAATGCCTGAACTTCAGCTTTTGTAAGTTCTTTTGTAAAGCTTGCTTCTACCCAAGCATTATAGCCTTTTACCCTACCCCAGCTATCCATACCTGCAGAATTGCGCAAGCCAAATGAAAGGCATTCATCATCTAAAGTACCTGAGCCATGGCTTGTTACGTACTTAACTTTTGCTGAAATTGTTACTTTATATTTTGCAAAATCATTTTCTGCAAGATATGAATTAAGTGCATCTGCATATGCCCACTGAGGACCGGAATATGTGTCCGAAGCATGGCAACGGTATCTTAAGGCTTTGCCCTGAACCGCATCATCTGCAAGGCCCATACGCCAAGAAGCAACTGTGCCAACGTATGAAATATCTGATGGAATTGAAGTCTGACCTTCAAAATTTGATGCACCTGTGCTAATAAGGTTGTTTTCGGTAGGAGTAATAACCTCGCCACCTTCTTCTTCAACTGTTTCAATGGTCATCTGTACGCTATCAAAGAATACAGCCTTATCAGTACCGCTGTTAGCCGCCTTGGTATATCCATCAAAAGTAAGTTTTGAAGAAGTTAATGCCTGAACTTCAGCCTTTGTAAGTTCCTTAGTAGCTGATGCGTCAACCCAAGTGTTGTAACCGATTACATCACCCCAACCATCCATTCCTGAAGAAGAACGGAAGCCAAATGTAAGGCACTTATCAGTTGCTGAACCTGAACCATCATCTGTTACATATTTAACTTTTGCTGAAATTGTAACGATGTACTTTTCAGCATCGTTTTCCGCAAGATAACTGTTAAGGTTATCTGCATAAGCCCACTGAGGACCTGCGTAAGTGTAGGCTGTTGAACCGCGCCACCATACAACTTTACCATAAGTTGCATCTTCTGCAAGACTAAGTCTCCAAGTTTGGCTTGTAAGACCGGCGGTAATTGTGATTTCTGACGGAACAGAAGACTGACCTTCCAACGTTGATGCTGCATCACTAATAAGTTTTACGGCATCAGTACTTTCTTGTGCAAAGGAAATTATCCCAATGCAAGAAAGCATGATTGCTACGCTGAGCAGAATTGATAAGATCTTTCCCATTTTTTTATCTCCTTTTTTATTTATTTATATTAAAAATGTTTTTCACATTTTATTTTTGAAGTAACTTTTTTAACTGCATCTATTCTCTCGCGGTTAATTAAAGGATTACCGTTTTTATCGAAAATCTGTCTGCCTTCTCCGTCAACTGCGATTGTAGGACATATCCACCCGCCTTCGTCGTGCTCATTCCAAGCGTACATTAAAAAAGTCGGATCGAACCCATGTCGTTCTGTGGGC
>JAZULU010000258.1:0-3284 GCA_045603265.1 Clostridia bacterium | reverse complement strand
AGCGCAAAGCGCGATTGGCGAAGGCGAAGTATGCGAAGCGCAAAGCGCGTAGCTGTCCACGAGCCGCAAAAGAAAAGCAAAGAACATTTTCACTTCATTGGAAGTGCTTTTTTTATTGGTAGCATCAAGTGTCTGAGAACCATGCTTTAGCAGGGTTCGATGCTGAGCCTCCAAGAACACGAAGTGCGATTGGCGAAGGCGAAGTATGCGAAGCGCAAAGCGCGTAGCTGTCCACGAGCCGCAAAAGAAAAGTAAAGAACATTTTCACTTCATTGGAAGTGCTTTTTTTATTGGTAACACCAAGTGTCTGAGAACCCTGCTTTAGCAGGGTTCGATGTTAAATGCAAAGTGCCTTCAGAAATAGAGTAGTTTCATTGCCGAAGAGAACAGTTTTGTTGTGATTGCTTGCAACAGTTTGCCGATTGTGATATAATCATAAAAAAGGTAGGAGTAAACAAAAATGGGATTGTTTGATATATTTAAGAAAAAGGGTAAGTTGCAAAATCAAGCCTCTGATTCTACTAAATCTGTAAAGGCGACGGTTGTTCCTCAAGAAAATGATCCGTGTGCTCGGTGCAAAAGCACTTTGTCGACAAATATGATGAACAAAGGAAATTTAAATCAAAATATCTCTTGGGAAATAAAGGATAGCGTACTATATCTTTCAGGTAAAGGCATTTTAACTAAGGATGACTATCTTACCATAACTGCACCTGCGCCCAGATATGAAACTATTACTTATAATAGGGTGTTGCCATGGGCGGTTTGCCCTTGCATACGAAAAGATGGATATATTGGCGAAGGGTGTCCTGTTGAGAATATTCCTAATTATATTAAAAGAATCGTTGTGAATGGTGAGATTTCGGGGTTAAAAGAGTTCTTGCTTAATTCAGAAGATTGGATTGGTATTAAACTTCAGCCTGCAAAAGAATATTTTGATTTAAGCGATACCAATATATTTTAGTAGCGTTGAAAAGGAAAATGTAAAATGAAAACAGAAATTACAAATAAGAGTATACAAAAGGATTTGTTGCATATTTCGTTTAGTGCAGGTCATCGACCTGCTTTTTTGTCGTAAATAAACAAAATTTGGTCGGAATCGTCTATTGCAAAATGAGGTTTTAAAATGTATAATATATATAAGGAGACGAAATTATGAAAAAAGAACTGATAATAAGCATTATATTTGGCGTTGTATTTATGCTGATTCTTGCTCCCTTTTTAACGTTTAGCATGTATATTCCGCCGATTCATTCAGTTATTGCTATTGTGCTTGCAGTATTTTCAACGGTAATTTTTTCTGCTATCCTATATAAGATAATTACAAAAACGGTTTTACAAAAAAGCACATGGATACTTGTATATTTTCTTATTTTATCGGGAATCGCACACGGAATATATACGGTAATGTTTTATTCTGCGTGGATATGCCTTATTATGTCGGCGATATCTTTTATCGCGCTGGCAATTTGTTTCTTAAAAAGAAAGTGAGTTTGTTATGAATCTTAAAAATACGGTTATCGGAATTGAGTTCGGCTCAACAAGAATTAAGGCGGTTATGCTTGATGAAGACAGAAAGGTTTGCGCATCGGGCAGTTTTTTGTGGGAAAACCGCTTGGAAAATAATATCTGGACATATGATCTTAAAGACGTAGTTTTAGGTATGCAAACTTGTTTTAAGGAACTTAAAAAGGATTTTGAAGAAAAGTATAACACAGTTCTTTCAGAAACAGGTGCCATCGGTATTTCGGGCATGATGCACGGGCTTCTTGCTTTTGATAAAAACATGGAATTGGTTACACCTTTCAGAACGTGGCGCAATACAATTACTCAGCAGGCGGCAGAAAAGTTATCGGAAGAATTTCAGTTTAACGTGCCCCAGCGCTGGAGCATTTCACATTATTATCAGGACCTTTTAGATAAAAAGCCTTACGTTAAAGATATTGATTTCTTTACTACTTTGTCGGGATACGTTCATTATCTTTTGACGGGTGAAAAGGTTTTGGGCATTTGCGAAGCATCGGGAATGTTTCCTATTGACAGTAAAATTCTTGATTATAATAAAGAGTTTGTTGAAAAGTTCAAAAAACTTACCGACGTTCAGATCACAGATCTTTTACCTAAAGTTCTTGTTGCAGGAAATAACGCAGGCTATTTAACTAAAGATGGCGCACGCCTTTTAGATGTTTCGGGCGATTTAAAAGGGGAAATACCTTTTGCTCCTCCTGAGGGCGATGGCGGAACGGGTATGGTTGCAACAAACTCGGTAAAATTAAATACGGGCAACGTTTCGGCAGGAACAAGCATCTTTGCTATGGTTGTAGTTGACCGTATGCCTAAAATGTACCGCGAAATTGATATGATAACCACACCTGACGGTAACGACGTTGCCATGGTTCATTGCAACAACTGCACCACCGATATAAACGGCTGGGCGGGTCTTTTTAAAGAATTTGCAGATTGTATCGGTACAGATAAAGATATAGGCGAAATCTATTCACTTCTTTTCAAAAAAGCGTTGGAGGGAGAAAAGGACTGCGGAGGGCTTTTATCCTATAACTATTTTTCAGGTGAAGGCATAACTGACGTAAACGAAGGTGTACCCGTGTTTATGCGCACTCCCGATTCACATCTTACCCTTGCAAATTTTATGCGTACACATATTTATTCTACCGTTGCAACATTAAGAATGGGTCTTGATCTTCTTACCGAAAAAGAAAATATCAAAATTGATAATCTTTTAGGTCATGGCGGACTGTTTAAAACTCCCGGTGTTGCCGATAGAATTATGTCTGCGGCGGCAAAATGCGAAGTTACGGTTTTACCTACTGCTTCCGAAGGCGGACCTTACGGCATGGCACTTTTAGCTGCGTATCTTCTTGATAAAAAGGAAGAAGATTTAGGGCAGTATCTTGATGAAAAGATATTCTCAAAGGTTGAAAAGACAAAAGTTTTAGCCGATCAAGCAGATATTGACGGCTTTGAGAAGTTTATGGAAAATTACAAAAAGGCTTTTAGCGTTGAACTTGAAGCCATTAACTTTATAAAATAAAAGAAGGTGGCATTTGCCACCTTCTTCAGAGCACTGACAAACCCATGCAAACATAATCTCCTGCAAAAAATTTGCAGGAGATTATTTGCTATGTTGCATTGATACTATAGCACGCGTAAAGGAGTTCGCCTCAAATGCTGTATCAGCGTTGCTTTCGGGTTTGTCGTCTTTATAAGGCAAACCTGCCTTATTGCATCCTCCGCACCCAAAATCATTCACTGATACAAACATT
>JAZULU010000257.1:0-2412 GCA_045603265.1 Clostridia bacterium | reverse complement strand
GTTAAGGCGCGTGTTAAGAATATATTTTGATGGCGTTACGTTTTCATATTTCAAAAAGAGCCTATAAAGATAAGTGCGGTCAATGCCGATATTTGAAGCAACATCCTCAACGTTTATATCATAGGCATAGTTATCTAAAATAAAGTGCTTTGCCTTTTCAACGTAATTTTCAGGCGACCAAGCAGAAGGGGAATTGCCTTTTAAAACAAGACGGCTTATTATTAAAAGAAATTGCCCCAATATACCATAGCCTTTAAGACTTTTGTTTTTACCCGAAGCGTGCATTGCGTATAAATCAGGCAAAATATCCTTTGAAAAAGAAAAGGTAAGGTTTTCGCTATTAAGACCTATATCCTTTAATAAATCTTCTGCACCCTGCCCTAAAAAGCCTATGTAGATATACGTCCAGGGGTCGAGATCATCACCTATATATTCATTAAGGGTACCCGGTGTAATTAAAAAGCCATCGTCCTCTTTCAAATGGTAAGTTTTGCCTTGGCAAGTGTAAGTTCCCTTACCCTTTACAATAAAGTGCAATGAATAATCATGGTATATTCGCTTACCGCTGGTATGGTTTGGGTGGTTTATCGTTATACCGCAGGCAGTAAGGGTTAAATTGCCCAATTTTGCGTTTTCAATGCCGTAACGATCAGTTGTATAACTCATTTCAATCTTCCTTATGCAACATTTTGTAGTGGAATTATACCATAAATATGCGGTGTTTATCAATAGAAAACAAAATACATGCAACAAATTTACAATAAAATTCAACATCAGGATATTTTTTTATGGCACAAAGTTTGGTATGATAAAAGCGAATTTAAAAAGGAGAGTTTGTTATGAAAGAAAAATTAAGAGTAGGCATTCTCGGCTGCGGTAATTTCAGTCAGTGCTTTGTGGAATTATTTCAAAAGCATCCATTTGTAGAAAAGGTATGTGTT
This sequence comes from Clostridia bacterium, assembly GCA_045603265.1. Lineage (GTDB taxonomy): Bacteria > Bacillota > Clostridia > Christensenellales > QALW01 > UMGS1322. Next base: position 1,471 of record JAZULU010000257.1, on the reverse strand, counting down.
GCCGACACAAATATAGAGGCGGTAAAGGAGTTTGGCAAAAGGTATCAGGCTGAATATTATAACTCTCTTGACGAACTTTTGCAGGCGGATATAAATACCGTTGCAATTTTTACGCCACGGCACACCCACGGACCCTTTGTAATAAAATCCCTGAAGGCAGGCAAGCACGTTTACAGTGCAGTGCCTATGGCATCTGAAATTACACATTGTGAGGAAATAGTACGTCTTGTTGAAGAAACGGGACTTACCTATATGATGGGTGAAACCTGCATATATTATCCCTGCTCTATGTATTGTAAGGAGCAGTATGAAAAAGGTGAGTTCGGCAAGTTCGTTTATGCGGAAGCACAGTATTTACATGACGTTGAACACTTCTTGCCACATCACAAAGCCGATAAGGACTTTGGTGTACCGCCTTTTTATTATATAACACACTCACTCTCAATGATTCTCAATGCGGTTGACTCACACGTTACAAAGGTAAGTGCAATGGGTTATGAGGATACCGAGGGTGACCATATTTTTGAAAAAGACGTAAATATGTGGGATAACACCTTCTCAAACGAGTTTTCACTTATGCGCCTCAGTAACGGCGGTGTTGCAAGAATAAATGAAATGCGCAGGGTAGGCTGGAAAGCACCGAGTTCATCAATTGCATCATTCTACGGCACGAAGGGCGGATATCAATTCAGCAATGCACAACATGTTTTTGTTAAGCAGGCTGAAAAGGGTGTTGATTTAACCGACGTTTCAGACTACGTTAATCCTGTGGCAATGACGGAAAACAAAAACGATCCTGACTTTAAAAAGAAGGTTGCAAACCATACATGGCAATGGAATGATTTCGCACCTATCCAAAAACCTGAAACGCTGCCTAAAGAATATGCCGATCTTGAAAACGGGCATATGGCAAGCCATCAGTTTTTAATAAACGATTTCTGTACTGCCGCATATAACGGCACATTGCCTACAGTAAATGCTTGGGTTGCCGCAAGATATACTGTTCCCGGTATCGTTGCACACGAATCCGCTAAACTTGGGGGAGCTCCTCTTGACGTTCCCGATTTCGGTGATCCGCCTAAACAAATTAAGAAGGAGATATAGAAATGTCACAACTTATAATGCGTAATCCCGACATAACGAAAATACCCGAGCTTATTCTTCCTGAAGGCTTTTCAATTCATACTCATAAAGAAGGAATGGAAAAGATATGGGAAGATATTATTGAAGATGCCTTTGGTGCGCACTTTGATTTTGAATTTTTAATTAATGCAGGTGATTACAGTCCTGAAAAAGTTCTGTATCTTAAAAAAGACGAGAAAATCATTGCTACCACAACGGCCGTTGAAAATAGCAAGTACCCCGGCGAGGGTTGGTTCAGAATGGTGGGTGTCCGCAAGGATGCGCAAGGTATGGGTGCAGGCAAAAAAATATCCCTTGCCGCCCTTAATTCCCTTAAAGCACGGGGCTA
>JAZULU010000256.1:0-3271 GCA_045603265.1 Clostridia bacterium | reverse complement strand
ATTCTTTCAATTTTTGTAATTCCTTCAGGGATTGTAATTTCTGTTATCTTGCCAGGTATTGAAGATTCTGAAAAACCGGCTTCTTCAAACCAAGGTCCTACATTATGAGGATCATATATGGTTCTCCTTTGATAATCAATTATGTTTTCAAACCTCTCAATTACACCTTTTCCTGATATGAAAAACGTATTTTTATTTGCATCATATTTCCAATATGCGGTTTTACCACATTCTCCAAAGTTATCACCAAATGCAGGTTGGCTTTCTTCGGTATCGTTTGGTATGTCAGATTTTTGCAGCGTTTCTTTCTTAAAAAAATTAAATATACGCATATAACATCACTCCATCATTATTCTATATGATTATATCACAATAAAAAAAACATTGCAATAAGCCATGACACTTCTTTTCTTTTACTTAAGGTTCAAATCCTGTTGTTACTTAATAAAATAGGAAAGACGGGCGTTTACCCGTCTTTTCTATTTGTCTATAGGCTACAAAAAAGATATTTTTGCCGTTTTCGCGTATGAATCCGAACTCTTACATAAAATGAAATCCTTGCTGACGCAAGGATGAAATCAGCTAAAGCTGATGAAATCTTCGGCTTTGCCTCAGATGAAATTAAATCCACCCATCCGCCGTCGAGACGGATTTCATCTAACGAAGTTGGATTTCATCGTCGAAGACGATTTCACCCACCCATAAGGGTGGATTTAGTTGAAAAAAGCACCGACAAAGTCGATGCTTTTTTCTGGTCGAGGCAACAGTTATGCGCTTTGCGCATATTGTGCTCGTTGACCGTTGCTTCGCATCGGTGCCCAACTTGCACATACTCCGCTAAAAAACAGTGTACTACACTGTTTTTCTTTACGCTTCGTACCTTCTTAAGGTTCAAATCCTGTTGTTACTTAATGAAATAGGAAAGACGGGTCTTTACCCGTCTTTCCTATTTGGTCGAGGCAACAGGATTTGAACCTGCGGCCTTTGCGTCCCGAACGCAACGCGCTACCAAACTGCGCTATGCCTCGACTTATATTGCTTATTAAGTATATACAATATTTTATATTTTGTCAAACGGAAAAATTCGACGAAAGTTGCTAAATTTCTTGACATACTGTTTTTATAAGGGTAAAATAAACACATTAAAGGAAAGGGCTTATAATTATGTTTTCAATCCAACATTTTATCTGGATGGCCATATGCACCATTGTAATAGTAAGTATATGCTTGCTATTAAAAAAATACAAACCCCCAATGACAAAAGTTCTTATCGGATGCTTTATTGTTGCCGCAATGTCGCAGATATTTATTGTTACTACCGAAATGGAATTTGTACCATCTGCTGACGGTAAGACCATACGACCTTTTCTCCCCCATTCATCGCTGCCGTTACATATGTGCTCAATACAGATATTCCTTATTCTGGCGGCAATTTTTATAAAAAAGCAGCCGTTAAAAGAAAATTTGCTTGCTTTCATTTACGCTACGGGACTCGGCGGTGCATTTATGGCGATCGTAGTGGCAACCATATTTAATTCAGTAACTCCCGAAAAAAGTTTCACATATCCACGCGCTTACGAATATTTTATATACCATATTATGCTGATAGTTTTAGGTGTGTATATATTTATGAGTGGTGAAGTCAAGTTCAAGCCTAAACACATTTTAACGACTTTTATTGGGCTTTTCTCCCTTGCATGGGCATCAATTTACTACAACAGCATCTTATCTGTTCCCACTTACGAAAACGGAAAACTTATAAGTGTTGATTACAACACCAATTTCTTTTTCACATATGAGCCACCTATTGATATTGCTTTAACCCAAAGATGGCATTGGTTAGTTTATCTTTTAGTACTTCTTGCACTGGTGCTCATAATCGAAGCAATACTGTTTATTCCTGCGATAATCGCACAAAAAAAGAGAGATGAAAATTTAAAGGACTCTGAGTAATTCAGAGTCCTTTATTTTTATTTACCTAAAACTTTTTTTGCAGTTTCCTTAACGTTTTCTGCGGTAAATCCAAATTTTTCAAAAAGGATCTTTGCAGGAGCAGATGCACCAAAGTGATCGATGCAAACGCAAGCACCGTCAAGTCCAACGTACATATACCAACTGTATGCTGAGCCTGCTTCAACTGCAACGCGGGCACGAACGTTTTTGGGAAGTACGCTTTCCTTATACTCATCGGACTGCTTTTCAAATACTTCCATTGAGGGCATTGAAACTACGCGGGCATCAATTCCTTCATTTTTAAGAAGTTCTTTTGCACCCATAGCCTGCTCAACTTCACTACCTGAAGCCATAAGAATAACGTCAGGTGTTGATTTTTCCGAATCAGCTAAAATATATCCGCCCTTAAGTGCATTCTTACCGCTGTTTGCATAATATGGAAGATTCTGTCTTGTAAGAACGATAGCGGTAGGACCGTTATTGTTCATTGCAATGGTATATGCGGCAGCCGTTTCTTTAGCGTCTGCAGGACGAACAACCGTCATATCAGGTATTGAACGAAGTGCAACAAGTTGCTCAATAGGCTCATGAGTAGGTCCGTCTTCGCCAACACCGATGGAATCGTGTGTAAGAACGTATGTTACGGGAAGTTTCATTAATGCCGCCATACGCATAGCGTTCTTCATGTAATCGGTAAATACGAAGAATGTTGCACAGAAAGGTGTAACGCCACCGTGGAGATACAAACCGTTTACAATGGCCGCCATGGCATGTTCACGGATACCAAAGTGCATATTTTTGCCTTCGGGAGTTTCCGCACTAAAGAATGATTCGCCCTTAAGTTCTGATTTGTTGGAGGGACCAAGGTCGGCACTTCCGCCAAAGAGGTTGGGTTGCATCTTATTAAGACGATTTAAAACTTCACCGGAAGATGCACGGGTTGCATTGGGTTTTTCATCAAACTTCCAGAAATCTTCGTCATTTTCAAGATCAACAGGGAAGTCCTTTGACATCCACTTCTGATATTCTTCATAATCTTCAGGATATTTTGCCTTATATGCTTCAACTGTTTTATTCCAGTTTTCTTCATAAACTTTGCCCTGCTTTGCAATTTCGGAAGTATATTCCATAACGTCAGCAGGAATTTCAAAGGGAGCATAATCCCAACCTAAAGTTTCCTTTGCGGCTTTAAGGTTTTCTTCGCCTAAAGGCTCACCGTGAGCAGAAGCCTTGCCCTGCTTTGCGGGACAACCGAAACCGATCTCGGTACGGCAGATAATGATTGAAGGTTTATCTGTAACTTTCTTTGCTTCCTGAA
>JAZULU010000255.1:0-4527 GCA_045603265.1 Clostridia bacterium | reverse complement strand
CTTATCTTCACCAATTCCAACAGCAGTTTTAAGATAATGGCGAAGCTGCTCTTCATTGGCAACGATCTGCATAGCACGTCCACCTAAATCGAAACTGGGACGAACAAGTACGGGATAGCCTATCTCTGCCGCAGCATTGATGCCATCTTCGATCTTTGTAACTGCTCTGCCCTGAGGTTGAGGAATGTTAAGTTCTTCCAATACTTTTTCAAAACTGTCACGGTTTTCTGCGCGTTCAATGGCGTCACAGTCAGTACCGATAATTTTAACACCGCGCGCCATAAGAGGCTCTGCAAGGTTAATAGCCGTCTGACCGCCCAATGAAGCAATAACACCTTCAGGCTTTTCAAACTCAATGATGTTCATAACATCTTCAGTTGTAAGCGGTTCAAAGTAAAGTTTAGCGGCAGTTGTATAGTCGGTTGAAACTGTTTCAGGGTTATTGTTAATGATAATTGCTTCATAACCTGAATTCTTAATTGTTGTAACGGCATGAACGGTTGAATAGTCAAACTCAACACCCTGACCGATACGGATAGGACCTGCACCTAAAACAACGATCTTCTTTTTATCGGTAAGAATTGAAGCATTCTCGCCCTGATATGAAGAATAGAAGTAAGGAATATATGCATTTGTGTGGCAAGTATCAACCATCTTGAATATGGGGAAAAGATTGCTTGCTTTACGCATATTATAAACTTCGATTTCATTTACGCCCCAAAGTTTTGCAATGAACTTATCTGAGAAGCCCATTGTCTTTGCCTTTTTAAGGGTTTCAAGATCGTTATTTGCCTTTACTTCTCTTTCCATTTCAACGATCTTCTTAATGGATTCAAGGAAATATCTTGTAATCTTTGTAATATCGTAAAGAGTTTCGATATCAGTATCACGTCTTAAAAGTTCAGCAACGGCAAAGATGTTATCATCTTTAAATTCCTTGATGTAATCAAGTAATTCTTCACATGCCATATTATCAAACTTGGGAAGATGGAAGTGACAGCAACCGATCTCAAGTGAACGAACTGACTTTAATAAACATTCTTCCAGCGTTGAGCCGATACCCATAACTTCACCGGTAGCCTTCATCTGTGTACCGAGAGTATTTTTTGCAGTTGCAAACTTATCAAAGGGGAATCTGGGAAGTTTTGCAATAACATAATCAAGTTGAGGCTCAAATGCAGCATTGGTGTTTGCAATCTTAATATCTTCAAGTGCCATACCTACTGCGATCTTTGCGGTAACGCGGGCAATGGGATATCCTGACGCCTTTGATGCAAGTGCAGATGAACGTGAAACGCGGGGGTTTACCTCGATCAAATAATACTGGCTTGAATTGGGATCAAGTGCAAACTGAACGTTACAACCACCTTCGATCTTAAGCTCGCGGATGATCTTGATTGCTGAATCGTTAAGCATCTTAAGGTCGTGGTCGCTTAAAGTCATAATAGGTGCAACAACAAGTGAGTCACCGGTATGAACACCAACAGGATCGATGTTTTCCATACCGCAGATTGTGATTGCATGATCGTTTGAATCACGCATAACTTCAAATTCAATTTCCTTATAGCCTTTAACGCTCTTTTCAATAAGAACCTGATGAACAGGCGAAAGTTTAAACGCATTTACGCCAACTTCAATAAGTTCTTCTTCGTTGTAAGCAAAGCCGCCGCCGGTGCCGCCTAAAGTAAATGCAGGACGAAGAACAACGGGATAGCCGATCTCTTTTGCGGCTTTCTTTGCTTCTTCAAGATTATATGTAATTTCAGAAGGAATTGTAGGCTCGCCGATAGACTGACAAAGCTCTTTAAAAAGCTCTCTGTCCTCAGCGCGTTCAATACTTTCACTGCTGGTGCCTAAAAGCTCAACACCGCATTCCTTTAAAACGCCTTTCTTCTCAAGTTGCATTGCAAGGTTAAGTCCCGTCTGTCCACCGATACCGGGAACGATTGCATCGGGACGCTCATAACGAAGGATCTTTGCAATATACTCTAACGTCAAAGGCTCCATATAAACCTTATCTGCAATGGTAGTATCGGTCATGATAGTTGCAGGGTTTGAGTTACAAAGAACAACCTCATATCCTTCTTCTTTAAGTGCAAGACATGCCTGAGTTCCTGCATAGTCAAATTCAGCCGCCTGACCGATTACGATAGGACCTGAACCTATAATAAGAATTTTCTTTAAATCTGTTCTCTTTGCCATTATTTTATGCCTCCTGAATTTTTCATATATATCACGTTATCGTTTTTAACGGTAAGTAAACACTGTGCGAAAAGCATTTCTCCTTTAAAGGGCGTCGCTTTACCCATTGATAAAAATTTTTCGGGATCAACGATAAATTCTTCATTAAGATCCCAAATGGAAAAGCCTTTATCTTGTATATTAAATCGTTTTTGCGGATTAACGGTTAAAAGCTCAATAAGTTTTTCTAAAGAAATCACGTTGTTTTTAACAAGGTGAGTGTACATGACCGAAAATGCCGTTTCAAGTCCCACTATGCCGAATGCGCTTTTTTCAAGACCCCTGCTCTTTTCTTCAAAGGAGTGAGGTGCATGATCGGTTGCGATCATATCAATCGTTCCGTCAATTATGCCTTCAACTAAATGAAGTCTGTCCGTTTTATCTCTTAACGGAGGATTCATTTTAAATCTGCCGTCTTCTTGTAAGAAACTATCGTCCATAACAAGGTAATGAGGACCCGTTTCACAAGTTATATCAACACCGTCTTTTTTAGCCTGACGGATCAGTTCAACACTTTCTTTGCAGGAAATATGGCAAACGTGATATTTGACACCAACTTTTTTCGCCAAATTTATATCGCGTTCTATTTGCCTATATTCACTTTCGGAACAGATACCGCGATGATCATGTTCTTTTGCATAGTTACCTTTGTGAATATATCCGCCCTCTAAAAGATCATTGACTTCGCAATGGGCAACTATTATTTTGTTTAATGCCTTGGCTTTTTCCATAGCCTTAAGCATCATTTCATCGCTTTGAACACCTTTTCCGTCATCAGAATATGCAATGGCAATATCCTTCATTTTTTCAAAGTCCGAAAGTTCTTCGCCCCTCTGCCCTACGGTAATTGATCCATAAGGATAGATATCAATAACCGAATCGCGATCGATTATTTCTTTTTGGATCATTATATTTTCTAAAGAATCGGGAACGGGGTTTAAGTTAGGCATGGTGCAAACAGAAGTATATCCGCCTGCCGCCGCCGCACGGGAGCCTGAATAGATCGTTTCTTTATAAGAAAAACCCGGCTCACGAAAATGCACATGCACGTCGGTGAAACCGGGAAAAATAAAATATTTATCTGAATTGAAAAGGGAATACTCCGATTTTTGAAGAAAAGAGGACACTGATGCTATTTGAGATTCTTTTAAACCTATACATTTTGCCTTTAAAGTGTCTTTCATCTTTTTATCCTTTCATAAAAAAAGCCTTGCCCGTAAACAGAAGCAAGACACACAAAAATACGAACACAACATGGGCTGCATTCTGAAAGAAATATTTGCAATCTTGCCGATCTCACAGGATCGTCTTTTAAAGATTTATTTTACAATGAAAATTGTATCACTTTAAGTCCAAAATGTCAACCGACTTTTGGTGAAAAAACACCAAAAATATATGATATTTTGTTAATTTTTTAAAGGCATAAATGCGCAAATATGCAAGTGTTTCAGTTGTGTTAAGAAAAAACTTTAAAACACCTGCTCTTCACTTTTTGCCACTTATTTTTTCTTAGCCGAGTTAATGGAAACTCTGTAAATTTCAGATGCGTGAGGTTCAATAACCGATACCTTAACAGTATCATTGATCACCTTGTTATATTCGCCCGTCCAAAGATTTTTTACTGTTATCTCAATATCGGTATCTGCATCAAGTCCTATCATATCAAGTGTTACGAAGCGATTATGTACCCTATTATCGCTGAAGTTAAAAAATCCAAGAGCAATATCACCGTTTTCAAGAATTTTGGCGTACACGCGAACCTCGTGATTATCCTCCATTGTATCACCACTGCGCAACCTAAACGGACGGTTAAGCTCTTTATCTTGATTTATGCCAATTATTTCCTTGTTTGTAAGGATCTTTACAGTGTCATCATCCATATTGCGGATATCACAACCGATCATAAGCGGTGAACCAAAAAAGGACCAGAACGAGAAATGGGTTTTGTACTCTTCAACAGTACATCCCGTAATTGAACAGAAGCCTTTGCCATTCATACCTACGATAAGCATATCAAGATCTGAAAAGCAATTTATATAGTTAACATTGTTAATATCAATGCCTTCAAAAGCAAGCTTCTTTATATGCTCCCAGGAATCCTTTATATCTCCCGTAGCACGCCACATATTTGCACCGGTTGTATCGATCCACTTATGGGTATCATCGTGTCCCCAAGAGCAAGCCGAAAACAAAATATCCCTGCCTGTGTTTTTAAGTGCAATAGCCATTTTTCTGTAAAGATCAACGCCTTCCGTCTTTTTTGAGCGAAAGCAATAATCATATTTC
>JAZULU010000254.1:0-3867 GCA_045603265.1 Clostridia bacterium | reverse complement strand
TATACATAATTTTTGTTCTAAACTAAATATAAATAAAAACATCTTGATTTTATGATTTCAATTTGATATAATATACTTAATTATGTGTATAGGAGATTTTACTATGAATTTAAACGAATTTAAAAAACACATTCTTTGCCCCGAAAATAAAAAATGCTATCCTCAATCAGTTAAGCATGTTTTTGGCAATGTTGAAAATGTTGAAAATATCACAAAAGAATCAGGCACTACCACGTTAAAATACGATGGAGACGTAGCGCCGAAGATTATTCTTGATCTCGGCCGCGCATCTACAGGCGGTTATCCTGTATTTAAAGTTAAATCATTTACAGGAGAAACACCCGTTATTCGCTTTGCATACTCCGATTGGTATGATTATATTATGGATGAAAAATATGGTGAAAACGGTGATTTTTCACGCGGTTGCTGTAAATATTTAGGTGTTGAACTTCCTGTTTTACCGGGAGATCCCAACAGATTTAATTTATTCTCAATCACCCGCGTTGGCGAATATATTTCACCTTTGATTCAAGGTCAGCAGAATTGGCTTATGATCAAACTTGAAACACCGGGAACTTCAGTTGAAATTGAATATGCCTATATTTATTACACTTCGGATGATTCAAAATACGACGGTGCTTTTGAATGTTCTGACGAAAACTTAACAAAACTTTGGTATGCATCATGCTGGACTTGCCAGATTGCGACAATTACAAATTCCCATTCTTGGGATACACTTAACGGCAAGTTGTTGCTTCGTGCTCTTGCAAAAGGCAATGATGCAGGCTTCTATAAAAACGGAATAAACCTGAAAAATTATACCGTTGAGTTTGACGGTGCCATCACAAACAATCCTCAAATGTGTTCAGGTATTGGCGTATTACTTCGCGCAAAAGATATTGCAAGTGGATATGCAATTTTCTTCAATCTTGATGGAAGTATTGAAGCATACCTTCGCAAAAATAGCGCATATACCCTCTTAGCAAAATCAAAAGTTGATTTTGACATAATTGATAATAAGTTCTATCATATCAGTGCAACTGCAAATGACAACGAAATTTCACTTGCAATCGACGGTAAAAATTATATTTCTTTTGTTGACACGACTTATCCTGAAGGTTCTTTTGGTTTCTGTCAGACAACAGAGAAATGGGCTGTTGCCGAAAATTTGAAAGTTACTTCAGATAACAGCGTAATATGGACTGATGATTTTAACGGTAATCTTGATTCTTATGAATTTACTCGTTCTGCCCCATTTGTTTCAGACGGCGCGAAACGCGACAGACTTCCTTGGATCGGCGACCTCGACTGGGCTGGAAGAAATATTTATTATGCTTTTAAAAACTTCAAAGCAATGCCGGAATCTTTAAGAATGTTTGCTTTCCACCAGACTCCGGAAGGTTACGTTTGGGGAACTTGCTATCCCGAAAATACAAAGAAACCCGAAATCGGTGATTACGGTTATTATGAATCTGATATCTTCTCTGCCTGGATCGTTCCTACACTTGCGGATTATCTTCTTTTCACAGGTGATACAAATTTCTGTGAGGAAATTTATCAGAATATTAAAGATGACGTAAATTATCTTTGGAGATTCGTTGAATCTGACGGTTTATTTAATCAGCGTTATGCAACAAGTAAAGGCCTTTGGGACCATACACTTAACGACATGGGTAAGTTTACTTATAACAACCTTATTGTTTCCGAAGCATTTGGAGAAGCTGCTTATATCGCAGGTATTTTGGGAAAAACTGAAGACGAAAAAGAATTTCTTAATAGAAAAAATATTGTAAGAACCGCTATCAAAAAGAATTTCACTTCTCCTGAAGGCTGGCTTACAAAAGGTCTTTATGATAGAGATCTCTGTCCCATGTCTAATCCTTTGGCATTATCTGTTCACTACTTTGATGATCCTAAGGATGCAAAAGCAGCTTTAGATGCGCTTATTGACAACACGCCCGGTCACGGCAAAATTACTGCACTTATGATTCGCGGTGCATATATGTATGATTTTGACGAAGAAGCATACCAAACATTATACAAACCCGGCTATACTTACGTTAAAGAAAGCGAAGACTTTATTGTTTACGATGCTCTTGAAGATCCAAACTTCGACTTCAGATCACATAATATGCATCCTGCAAACTGGATAAACGCACTTAATGACTGGCGTGGTCCTCAAACAACATGGGAATGTATGACTTATCCCCCACTTAAAGAATCAAATGGCGGAGCTTGGGGCGATCGTTCTCATCCCGATACATCTATTGCTCATATTCTTTCAGCGTATATTCTTGGCGTTATGCCTGAAAAACCCGGTTTCAAGACCTTTACAGTTGAACCGCACACCGCACACATCACTAACGCTAAGGGTATAATTCCTTCAAAATACGGTGATATTTATGCTTCATGGTCAATCGAAAACGGTGTAATGTCATTAAATATTGATTTCGATGGAGAAAATGAACTTTCTTCAATCAGGCTTAATAAATCCGATGCAAACAAATTCGTTGTAGCGGTAAACGGAAAAGAACTTGATATAAAAAAAGAAGATGATAAATTTATTTTCTTTTAATCTTTACTGAAAGTTATTATTTTTCAGTTGAATTACCACCAAAAATATGATATAATATAAAAAAAGGAGATATAATTATGAAAAAAATTTTAGTTAAATTGAACGATTCTACTCTTATTAAATCATTTGTAAATATTATCAACAAATATCCATTTGACCTGGATCTTCGTTCCGGAAGATACGTTGTTGACGCAAAAAGTATTTTGGGCATTTTTAGCCTTGATCTTTCAAAGCCCATCGAACTTGAGATTCTTTCAGACGATGAAGCCGAAATTGCAAAACTTTTAGAAGATATTAAAGATTTTGTTCAATAAACAAAAAGCCTGCTTATGCGGGCTTTTCAAATAACAGGAGATTTTATGAATTTTACAGAATCATCGCTTACCATTCTGTACTTACTTCAAGAAGCAAAAATTCCGCTTAATATGGAACAAATATGTGCCGCCCTTGCATCGTCAAGCGAATTTACTTATATTGACGCATCGATTTCAATATCAAGTATGCTTGATAAAAAATATCTTATCGAAGATGAAACGCCTTTAGGCAAAACATATTCCATTACTGTTGACGGAAGAATTTCCCTTGCTCATTTAAAAACCGATATTCGCGGTTCAATTAGAAGAGGTATAAATGAATATGTAAGCAAAAACTTAATGAAATTTAGTCTTGAATCAAAAATTTCATCAAGAATAAATATTCTTGATGACGGAAAATATCAAGTTCATCTTCGCGCTTTTGATAAAGATATGTCTATGAGTGATATTGTTATCGTTGCTCATGACGAAGATGAAGCAAAACTCATTGTTCATAATTGGGAAAAAAACGCAGACGATGCAATTTCCGCACTTTACGGTGTACTCATTAAGGATATATAAAATTATTTATTACATCAAGATGTTTTTTTGAATTTTCAAATATTGGAATATCACTGAATTTGCACAGGAACTCTCCTGTGCTTATTTTTTGCGATAAAATATTTAAAGATAAGGATAATATAACATTATAACTATTCCCATTAAAAACGATTTTATTGTTAAATATATAAATATCACCTATTTGTCTTTTAAAAGAAACAGATCGTATTTCATTTAAATTTTTATCGTACTTTTTTATTACGCTATAAAATTCATTATGAAGAAGTACATAGATATTTTCATTAATAATAATTCTTTGCGGTGTTAAATCGTTTAATGATTTTTTTATAATAAAATCCATATCCGTTTTAATCAAAAAATTATCATGATATGTTATTAAATAAATAAAAGAATTATCAACAACAAAATCTGCTATAT
>JAZULU010000253.1:0-2450 GCA_045603265.1 Clostridia bacterium | reverse complement strand
GCGCCTTACGGCGCGACTTTATATGTCGGTTCGATAAATCGAACAGCAGTATAACACAAACAAAAAAAGCCTTTCCGTTCATAGGAAAGGCTTTTGTATGAAAAATGTTCACAGTTCGATAAACTGGAATGGCAGATTATAAGTGCTTTTGTGGTGAGTGATGAGTAAATTTGTTCACAGTTCAATAAACTGGAAAGGTAAATAAAAGAGCGCAATATGGTGGGGGGAATTGTGGGCAATTTTATTCACAGTTCGACAAACTGGAAAAGTATATAAAACTTGCTAAAAATGGGAGTTGTTTAATAAACCGGAAAAGTGATTATATAACGTTGGTGGGGCAAGTGGTGTTCGTTGTGGTTACAACTCTTTTAATTTTGCGTATGTTTCGTTAAAACCGCGCATAAACATATTGATATCGGTGGCGGTCCAAAGCACGTTTGCGCCCATTTTAAAGTAGCGTTCGGCTTTCGCCTCGTCATCGCAGAAGATGCCCGAAGACTTGTTATATTTTTTGCAAATGTCAAAGACCTTTTGAACGGCATCAACGTGAGCGTCGGTTTCAAAGTCAAAGGGGTTTTGGAGCATCACCGAAAGGTCGTAGGGACCGATGATTACTGCGGAGATTTCCTTGCCGTATTTTTCAAGCATTTGGGGAAGATTCTCGATGCCCAGGGGCGATTCGATCTGCAAGAAAAGATAACGCTTGAACTCCTTAATGGTCTCATTTGGGCGGTACTGACCGTGGCCACCGCATCCTAAAGTGCCTTTTTGGGGGAAATTCATTGATTTTACGGCTTTTTCAACCTGCGCCAAAGTTTCGCAACGGGGAATCATTATGCCGTCAGCGCCCATGTACAGCGCGCGGGAAATAAGATGATATTCCGTGTCGGCAACGCGCACCAAAGACGGCACGCCCTTTAATCTGCACACCTGCAATGAGGAGATCAGATTTTCGTTGTTGAAGATGCCGTGCTCACCGTCGAAAAGCATGAAATCAACGGAATCACACATTTTCTCCACCATGATGGGGCTGTTAAATGTGGCGATTACCGGGCCTACGATCTTTTCTAAATTATTTAATTTTTGCTCAAACTGTGCATAACTCATGGTTATTTCTCCTTAAAATTTTCAACAAGATGCTTGAAAAATGCGTATTTTAATGCGCCGTTGATGCCGTTATCCCAGCCTAAAGTAACTACGCCTATTACGTTTCCGTGACGGTCGCTCAGGACTCCGCCGCTGCTGCCATGATCAACGTCGGCATCAAAAAGATAGTAGGCAACACCGTCAACAATATAGGCGTTGCTTTGGATAGTTCCGCCGGTGGTGAGCATTTGGGGCGCGTCGTTGGGAAAGCCTAATGCGTAGACTTTATCATATTCGTCAACGTCCTCGCTGAACGTTACGGGGGTAGTTTCCATAGGCTTTTTCAGGCGCAAAATGGCAAGATCGGTGTTGGTGTAGTCGTAATAAAGAGGTTCGCCCGCCTTGTATTTCTTGCCGTTTATCAGAACTTCTATATCGGAACAGTTTTCGACTACATGGGCGTTTGTTATGAACGTGCCCTTGTTGTCAATGAAAAATCCCGTGCCCTGCTTCTGCGTGTAAAAACCCTGGCTTTTCGTGGAATAATCGTATGCGTATACCTTGAAAATCGACGGGGCATACATTTGACTTATGGTGTTAAGGTCGAAACCTAAGGGCTCAATGGGTTTTTCTACGGAGTACACACCGCAAAGACGGCAAGTTGATTTTTTTAAGCCTTCCTCGGTTGCGGTGGGCTCTTTAATAACTTCGTCGTCGAAAGCGCCTTCGTGAAGGCACAGCAGTTTGGGAATAACTTCCTTATCGAACTTTTCACCGCAGTCAAGACACTTTTTTACTTGTTCACCTTCGTTTTTCCTGCTCGCGCGAAGAAGTACCCACCATTCCCAGTTTTCATGGGCGCATGGAGTGGGCGTCGGCGGCGGAAAAAGTTTTTGCATTGCAGTTTCGCAGCCTGCAAGTGAGATCATAAGTGCGATACATAAAAGCGCGGTAAAAAATTTTTTCAAAATAAACACCTTCTTTTATGTCATTGTAACACAATTTCATGGAATTTACAACGTATTTTTAAAAACGGCTTGACAAAAATTAACGAAAAGTATATACTATATTTCGCTTGGAGAGATGGCTGAGCTGGCCTAAGGCGCACGATTGGAAATCGTGTAACGGCTAATACCCGTTCGGGGGTTCGAATCCCCCTCTCTCCGCCAAAACGAAAATCCTGTCGATTATTGTCGGCAGGATTTTCGTTTTGTATTATTTATTTTTCACCTTATAAGTGCATTTATCGTAGTATGTAATGTAAAAATTTATGGAGTGTGCTTATGGAAAATAAAATGAAACCTATAGTTTGTGAAAAAGATTTGGAATATTATGAAAACAACCTCAGAAATATAAGTTGTAAC
>JAZULU010000252.1:0-6646 GCA_045603265.1 Clostridia bacterium | reverse complement strand
TGTTATAAATGTTTAAAAATGCAATATTTTAAATAGGAAATGCAATTTTAAAAGCATTTTAAAACTGATATAATAAAAGTAATTATATATAAGGAGAATGTGAATGAAAAAAATAATCAGTTTGCTTCTTGCTATAATGCTTATTTTACCATGTTTTTCAATGGTAAGCATTTCAGCAGAGGGTGAAGCAGAAGATAAAATTATCGGTGCAACCCTTAATTTGGGCTCGACCCTTACTATCGATTATTATGCTACTGTTGCATCGGGCAATGAAAATGCTCAAATGAAATTTACTTCATCAAGCGAAAGAACACTTACTGTAAGCGGTGTTTATGATGAGAAACTTAACGCATATAAATATTCATATACGGGCATCAACCCACAATGTATGAGCGATACTATCAAGGCTGAACTTATCCTTGATGGAAACGTGCTTGCAACAAAGGAAGATTATAGCGTAAAAGCATATTGCGATAATCAGATAAAGAAAAATGCTGATGCACTTGATATGAACTCCACTCAGTTTGCTGCCTTTAGGGCATTGCTTGCTGACGTGCTTGTTTACGGCGGTGCATCACAGAAATATAAAGAATATAATACCGAAAATCTTGCAGATGCCTCTCAATGGGTAGCAGATTATAAGACCGGTGCTTCAAATCCCGTAGGTGTAAGAAACGTTACGGGTAACAGCGATGCAAACAATAAAGTAAAATCAGTAGGTCTTAATATGGCGAATGTAAACAAGATCTACTTCAAACTTATTGTTAGCGATGATGCTATCGTTAAATTAAACGGCAAAGTGGTTGACGTTAGCACGCTTAAAAAAGACGGTAATACTCGCGTTCTTTATACTGACGGTATTAAGGCAACCCAGTTTGATGACGTTTATACCCTTACCATTGAAAAAGGCGAAGAAGTTATTTCAAAGGTTGAATATAACGTAAACGCATATATTCAGAACAAGAAAAACGATGCTACTGTAGGCGAGATCGTAAATGCTCTTTATAATTACGGCTATTCTGCCGAAAAGTATATTAAGGCTATGAACGAGCAGGATGCTGACTTCGATCTTGGCGATGAAGACGTTCTTGATGAAAAGCCTGTAGTAAACCTTGTTGCAAATATTGATTCTACCTTTGAAGGCGCAAATGTGTTTACAGATACTTCTTGGGGAAAAATCGGTTCGGTTTCCTCTGCTGAAATCGTTAAAGACGAATATCAGGGCAACGTGCTTAAGTTTACAAAACCCGCAACAACGGGGGCTTCATACTATTCAGTAACCTATGATATTGCACCGCTCATTAAAAATGGCGGAGAATATACTATTTCCTTCAAATATAAGGTTACGGGCGCACCTGAAGCAGAAGCTCCCTTTGACGGCGTTATGCGTACCGAAAGCGCAACAAGTTTTGTTTCCTTAAGCGGCGGAAACTATCTTAAGGGCTTGGGCGGAGTTGGCTTGTGTGAAGACGGCATCTGGTATGATGCTTCATTTGAAATAGGTATTGAGCAGAATGATATCGGTCAGGGCGGAAAATGGAGATTCTGTTTACATAATATTTATGAAACGGTTACTGAGATCTATATTGATGATTTCAAAATAATCGAAAAAACTTATGATGATATTGTAAACGTAATTGATTCTGCCGAAACTTGGGTGGCAAATGAACTTGTGCTTGTTTCAGATACCTGGTACAGCGATGCTTATAACACAGTTGACGTTGATCTTATGTTGACAAACGGCGAAGTAACTTATAAGATTCCCGGCTTCTGGGATGGTGGCAAGATCTGGAAGGTTCGTTTTGTTTGCCCAACGGAAGGCACTTGGACTTACACCACAGTTTGCTCCGATACTGAAAACGTAGGTCTTCATAATATTACAAATACCCTTACTTGTACCAAATATTCAGGTGATCTTGATGTTTATAAGCACGGCTTTGTAACCATTGAAAAAGGTAAAAAGTACTTTACTTATGCTGACGGCACACCCTTCTTCTATTTAGGTGATACTCACTGGTCATTGGGCGGTGAAACCGTTGAAATGGTTGAAACTATTGCAAAGAAAAGAGCAAATCAGGGTTACACCGTATATCAGAGTGAGCCTTTAGGTGTTAAGTTTGATCTTACCAACGGTATTTCCGTTACAGATATTTCAGGCTTACGTGAGTTCGATGAAAAATTCAAGGCTATTGCAGAAGTAGGTCTTACTCACGCCAATGCACAGTTCTTCTTCCCATCGGGTATGACTACCTTTGTAAATAACTTCGGCGGTTATTCCAATACGGTCGTTGGCACCTTAACTCACTCCAAAGACCTTAACGAAGAAACGGGAACATATGAGCATCCCATTTATGATCTTGCAGATGAAACCAAGGAAGCACTTAATAGACTGAGCCGTTACTGGGTTGCAAGATATTCAGCATACCCCGTAATGTGGACGATGGCTCAGGAGATCGATAACGACTTCTTCTGGCAGAACTCAGGCAGCCAGGGTCATGCTAAATGGGCATACGTTAATAACCCCTTTAAGTACGTTGCAGAATATGTTGGCGCTTGGGATCCTTATAAGCATCCATTGTCTGCACATATGGAGCATTCAGGCTTTGGTGCAAACAATACCGTTGCTGATAGCGGTGATCCTATGACAAGCTCGGCATTTAGTGACGTTTCGGCACATAACTGGTATGCCGCGCAATGGAAGTCACTGTTTAACGGTGCGGAAACTGAAAAAATTGCCAAGATCGCAGAAAACTTCTGGAATAGCGAAAAAGTTGCAATCAACTATGAAGGCAAGTATTGGATGCTTTCAACAAAGGATTACGGTGTTCGTGCTCAGGCTTGGGGAACACTTTTAAGCGGTATGTACGGCCACGGCTGGGGCGGTCAGGATACCTGGTGCTATAAGAGCACTTATGATGAGAGTGTATCAAGCTATTACGGAACATCATCAAGCTATTTAGATGTTGTTACTCCTGAAGAAAAGCAGGCGATGACTTGGGAAGATGCCCTTTATTCAAACAGCTCCAACCAGATGGTTATTATGAAGAACTTCTTTGAAGATACCGTTGGCGATTGGTGGAATCTCATTCCCCGATTTGAAAATACTGCTTATCTTACAAGAGAGTCAAAGAAAGTTACAACAGGAATTATAAGCAGTGAAACCGTAACTTCATATGCTGTAATTGCATCAAACAGCGATAATAGCGAAATAGTAACGTATTTCTATAACTACACTGATGCAAGTGTTGCTGAAAATGCAAACACAAAGATTCTTGATGCATATTGGAGTGACGAAATTGCTGATGGCGGCACACTTACAGGTACTTTCGGTAACTTAACTGCAAATGCAACTTACAATTATAAGTGGTTTAACCCCATAACGGGCGAATATACTTCTGAAGGCACATTTACCGCTGATTCCAACGGCAAGTGGGCGGCAGGTGCTAAGGCAACCTCAGATATGGTCCTTTACATTTCAAAGGCATAATTCAATAAATCAACAAAAAACCTCTGAGAAATCAGGGGTTTTTTATATTTTGTGCAATATATTATAAATAATTCTCAATATCCTTGAAAAGAATTATATTGCAAATTAGGTGGTTTTTGTGTTATAATATAGTATAAAAAATTTTTTCGGGAGAGATATAAATGAAAAACCTTAAACTTTTAACTCTTGTTGTTGCGGTTCTTTTGTTGATAACCGGTTGTACACCGTCAGGCGTTCAAAGCGAGCAACCTGTTGATGAAAATGATCCGATAATCGCAAATCCTACAACAACTTATCTTCCCAGACCTTTAAGCAATAATGATGAAGAGGAAGAAAGTGCTAATGCTTGTGTTCAGATTGAACCAACCGGTAAGGAATCTGAACTTAATACTTTGCTTCCTGATATTGATGCTAATTTCGATGAAGCGGAAGATATTAAAGATACAAATTGGACCAGAATAGGTAACTCTGTTGTTATGAGCATTTCCGAAGAGGGATTTTCGGGAAACTGCCTTATGTTCACAAAAGATGCAACAAAAGATGCAAGTTTCCACTCTGCATTTATCGATATTGCACCTTACATTAAAAATGCAGGTACTTATACACTTCGTCTTAAATTTAAGGTTGTGGGCTCCGATGGCTCAACAAATTCCTTTGCAGGTGTTGTTCGTTTAAGCGGAGGTAGTGGCGCTACTACTTTCGTGCCTTCGGATAAAGATTTTAAGGGCACAGGCACAGCAGGTGTTGTTGATGATGAATTGTGGTATCAATACACCGCATCCCTTACTGTAGATCCTTCCGATATAGGCAAGGGCGGTACTTGGAGATTTGGCCTCCAGTCAATTCAGGAAACTATTGAAACCATCTATATTGACGATGTTGAGGTTTTTGAAACCTCCTATGATTCTGCACCTAAGGCTGTTACAAAAGCACAGACTTGGGTCGCCAATGAAGTTGTTTTGAACAGCAGCAAAAAATACGAAGATCCCTATAATGATGTTGACGTTGATCTTGTATTAACAAATGGCACAGAAACTTATACTGTTCCCGGCTTTTGGGATGGCGGAAACACTTGGCGCGTTCGCTTTGTTTGCACCTCCGAAGGCACTTGGACATATAAAACAGTTTGTACAGATACTGAAAACACAGGACTTCATGGTCAGGAAAGCACTGTGAATTGTACCCCATACGTTGGTAATCTTGAAGTTTATAAACGCGGTTTTATTAAAACACAAGAAAATACAAAATATTTCATGTATAATGATGGCACACCTTTCTTCTACCTTGGCGATACACATTGGGGACTTGGCAATGAAACTATCGATATGGTAAAAACCATTGTTAAGACCCGTGCAGAGCAAGGCTATACAGTATTTCAGTCTGAGCCTATCGGCGCAAGTTTTAAGTTTGAAGACGGTATCAATGGTGCTGATATTGCAGGCTTAAAAGTAAATGATAAGAAGTTCCAGGAAATTGCATCTTATGGTCTTACTCATGCAAATGCATCACACTTCTTCCCATCAAGTATGCAGGAGTTTATTGATAATCATGGCGGTTATTCTGAAACAATTATGGGCGCAGGTGTAAAGAAAGGCGAAATGATCAATTTCTATGATCTTTCTGATGAAGCCAAACAAGCATTGGAAAAAGCCTGCCGCTATTGGGTGGCAAGATATTCAGCATATCCTGTAATGTGGACCCTTGCACAGGAAGTTGATAACGACTTCTTCTGGGAACAGAAAGCTGATTTTCACGGTCATAAGGAGTGGGGTATGGCAAATAATCCTTATAGATACGTTGCTCAGTATATGGCAAAATATGATCCTTATAAGCATCCGTTAAGTGCACATATGGAAGGCGTTTCAATGACAAATGCTTCAAAATCTGCTTTCCGCGACATTGAAGGACATACTTGGTATGCTTCGCAGGGAAGTCCCAAAGTAACAGGTGAGTCCATTGTAGAAAACTATCTTGATTTGTGGGAAAACAGTCAAGGCAAGCCTGTTATCAGATATGAAAGTTACTATTGGATGGTACAGACCAAAGATTTCGGCGCACGTGCAAGAAGTTGGATGAGCCTTTTAAGCGGTACGGCAGGTTGTGGCTATGGTGCTCAGGGCGGATGGTACTATAACGGTTCGTACGAAGCAAACCGTGCAGAAGATGACGGTGTTGATACCATAAGCGTTGAAGAAAAGGCTGCACATAAAACCGATTGGAAAGGCGCATTGGCGGCTGAAAGTTCAATTCAGGTAACTTATATGCGTAACTTCTTTGAAAACAAGGTTGGCGATTGGCATAAACTCATACCAAGATTTGATGATACTGAATATCTTGAACGTGAAATAGGTGCCTATGGCGTTATTGCTTCCAATGAAGATAGTTCAAAGATTGTTGTTTATTTCTACAATTTCTCTGATACAACTCTTGCAGAAAAGCCAAACTCGCCTAATGCAGGAACAAAAACCGGAACACTTAAGAAACTTGAAGCAAATGGAAATTATAAATATATCTGGTATAACCCCGTAACCGGCAAGGTTGATGATCACGGCTCCTTTACTGCAACGGCAGACGGAACGTGGAAGATAACTGAGAAAACTGCGGGGGATATGGTCCTTTATGTGTATAGGTAAAGCACGATAAATCCTTAAATATAGGATTACTATTATAAAATACAAATTACGCTTTCTGTTAAATGCGGAAAGCGTAAAATTTTACTATTGCAATTATTAAAAAAATATGATAAAATATTAAACAACAAAATTAAGATAGGGGTATTTTAATGAAAAAAGTTTTAAGTTTTATTCTTGCTTTTGTGCTTATGGTTTCATGTATGTCAATGATAACCTTTGCCGAAGGCGAGATAACCGGTACCATTGAAGGTGCAACGCTTAATATCGGATCAAGTTTGACGCTTGATTATTATGCATCACTTTCATCAAAAGCAGATGTTTCAATGCGCTTTACTTCATCAAGTGCAAGAGAAACCACTGTAAAAGGTGTTTATGATGATGCTTTAGGAATGTATAAGTTTGCATATACGGGCATCAATCCCCAATGTATGAGTGATAACATCAAAGCCGAACTTATATATAACGGTGAAACTATTGATACAAAAGAAGAATATAGCGTAAAGGCATATTGCGAAAGTATGGCATT
>JAZULU010000251.1:0-2687 GCA_045603265.1 Clostridia bacterium | reverse complement strand
TTGAAAGATCAAGAGCAAGTTGCTGTTTAACGATTGTGGGTATTGACGCTAAATGATAATATTCATCTGTGCTAAGCATTTTTCTTCCATCTGGCTCAATCTGAAGCCTATAGAAGTTTTCTGTTTTTATTAGAACGTTGAGAATATCTGAAACGTTGCGCTTGATTTCATCACGGGTAATATATCCGTCTAAAATTGCCTGATGAACTCTGTTTGTGTCTTCAATAATGTTTGCCGCCTGACCGCCCTGTGTTCTGGGGTGCATATTGTTATGTGCTTTTACCGCTTCAACAACGTCAGTTCCGCCGTTCCAGTCAGCGCTGACGAAACCGTCAAAGCCCCATTCTTCACGGAGAATGTTGTGAACGAGTTCATAGTTTTGGCAACACTGTACGCCGTTGATCTTGTTATAAGCACTCATAAAGGACCAGGGCATCTCGTATCTTGTAACGATCCTGAAGGGTTCAAGATAGATTTCTCTTAATGCGCGCTCTGTTACACGTGTATCACCGCTAAGCTTGCCGCTTTCTTTCTCGTTACCTACAAAGTGCTTAATCATAACGCCAACGCCCTTTTCCTGGATAGCCTTTGTTATGATACTTGCAAAAGTTCCGCTTACAAAGGGATCTTCGGAATAATATTCATTATATCTTCCGCCAAGGGGATTGCGCTGATTGTTAATGGAAGGTGCTTCCCAAATGCCGTAGCCACGTTCAAGTGCCTCTTTTGCGATGCACTTACCAAAAGCTTCTGCAAGGGTAAGGTTCCAGGTTGATGCCATTGCCGTTTCGCTGGGGAAGCAAGTACCCGTCATTACACCTGAAGGTGTGTTATCAAGAACGATGTTATCAATGCCATACTTATCTCTTATTTCTTTGATAGTACCTGCACTCTTTGAAAGGTGAAGCATGGAGAAACTTGAAAGTTCATAGTTTGTCATCTGATCAACAAACTGTTCCATGGTGATAACTTTATTATAAACGTCTTTAAGTTTATAATTGGCAACACCTGAACCGTCTTCAACTTCTACTTCGTCTTCAGTTGTTCCGCCCTTATAAGTAAGAAGGAATGATTCAAGGCTGGGTGCTTCTGCCTTGGGCATAATGAAGCGAATATAGTTTGTGCCTTTTTTAAGTTCGATCTCACCAAGAGCGCAATCTGCAATAACATTAAATCTATAAGTTGTGGCAGTATCGCCTGATGCGGTCTGATATAAAGCAAATTGATTTTCCAGCTTCATATCGCTGACAACCGTATTATAAGTAACGTTATCAGTTGAAGTGCTTACTGCGATATAAGCGTTATCGTGAGGGCTTCCGCCTCTTAAGGAAAGATCATATTTACCTGCTTTTGGTACTTCTATCTTATAGGTTGCATATCTGCCTGAAGTATAAGCCTTATTATCTACATAAGTAACACCCTTTGAGCTTGATATCCAGCTCTCCGAATTATAAACCTTAGGTGCCGTCTTTGTATTTGTCTTAAGTGCTTCGTGAAGTTCGTAATAATCTTTAGCAAGATATCTTACAGAATCATTTTCCTTTTCTAAAAGGATATGTGCAAAGTTGGGAGTGCTTAAGTTTTGAGAACCGAAATTTGCACCTGTAAGCTTAATGTAATTGGTTCCCTTGTTAAGGTGTACGGTAATAGCCTCCGTATCAATAAATGCGAAGAAATAGGAACTTGTGCCGTTATAAAGCTGAGAAGTATTGGGTAAATTCAAGGACATAGGCACTTCCGTATAGGTGCCGTCAAGGGCATCTGAAAGTGAAATGCTGAAGTGGTTATGGCTGTTTTTCACGGTTGCAAGGCGGAAAGACATTTTATAATCGCCTGCAACGGGAATCTCTGCTTTATAAATTACGTAAGCGCCGCTGCTTGAAAGGTTCATAAGATAACTGCCTGAAACACTTGTCCATGTTCCGTCATCATTAAGCACAACGCCTGAACGGGTTCCGTAATTTGCAGTTTGACTATCAACAACGTCATCACCGTCAACATATATCTTAACCTCTTGGGGAGTTAAGGTAAAGCTGTCAACGCCGGGGTTATTTGAGAAAGTAAGTTTTACAAACTGCACGCCTTCTTCAAGATATATTACGTCACTTGCCGTAAAATCCTTGTAGTTGTGATATTGGTTTTTAAATGCAGTACTGTCAAAGGTATTTGCAGGAGTATATGTATCGGAAACGTTAGCCTCAGTAAGAAGCGTATATTCACTGCCGTCAGCGGAAACAGAGAAATTAACTTTTCCCGTTGCGGTCGTGCCGTTTGATGATGCTCTTACGGAAAGACTGTAAAATCCTGCTTCTGTAACGTTTACCTTATATAAAGAGTAAGCACCTGATTTCCAGGTATCACCTAATGCTTTTACAGGATATGATACCCAAGTTTCTGTTGAGGGATCGTAAAGAGAAGCACCTGAGGGGCTCTTTGTTGCCGCCTGAGCAATTTCGGTATAGGCTTCTGCTTCAACAGTAACTGCACCTGCGCCGATTTGGGGAAGACTTGTTGCTTCCTCATCTGTTTTATCTTCCTCTTTTTCTTCCTCTTCTGCTTTTGCGGCAGGAATATTGATAAAGGTGCCGTCATAAGTTAAGCGTTTGGTAAGTTCTGACGGGCATTGCTCGCTTAACTGTTCAACAACTTTAAGTTCATCGATTGTTACTGTTCCTGCAACGTTGGTG
>JAZULU010000250.1:0-5867 GCA_045603265.1 Clostridia bacterium | reverse complement strand
AAAGTTGCGCCAAGGGGCGCACACCGCAATCAATGCGAAACGAAGTGTAGCATTGCATATCATCAAGACGAAGTCTTGCATATCATCAATTTCGCAGAAATTGCATATCATCAACGCGTAAGCGTTGCATATTTCGCACCGCGCCCGTCAGGGCATATCGCTTGCGAGCCTTGCGAGCAATTATACTGTTGTTCGATTTATCGAACCGACATATAAAGTTGCGCCAAGGGGCGCACACCGCAATCAATGCGAAACGAAGTGTAGCATTGCATATCATCAAGACGAAGTCTTGCATATCATCAATTTCGCAGAAATTGCATATCATCAACGCGCAAGCGTTGCATATCTCACACCGCAAGGACTTCGTCAAAATCCCCCGTCAACCCCAATAACTTGTCCCGTAATGTAGTCGCCTTTTTCCGCTAAAAAGAGGCAAAGCTGCGCAACTTCTTTAGGTGTACCGAAGCGCTTTAAGGAAATCTCCTCTAAAAGTTCTTCTCTGTCTTTTTCGGATAAATGTTCGTTCATTTTAGATTCAATAACGCCGGGGCAGATGCAGTTTACGTTAATGTTTGAATATTCCTTCGATAAAGCCTTAGTAAAACCGATAAGCCCTGCCTTTGAAGTGGAGTACACCGCCTCACAAGACGCGCCCTTTTCGCCCCAGATACTTGAAATATTTATGATCTTACCGCCTAAATACATCATGTCGGAAAGAGCATATTTTGTCGTTAAAAATGCGCCAGTTAAGTTAGTATCAATAACTTCTTTCCATTCTGCTAAAGAAGTATCGGCAACCATTTTAATCAGTTGAACGCCTGCATTGTTAATTAAAACGTCAACTTTCCCGAAAGCATTTTTCGCCTGAAGAAACATATTTTTTACTTGTTCTTCGTCTTTAATATCCGCCTGAACTTTAATGCCCGAAACCTCTTTTAAAAGTTCATCGGCAACCAATTCATTTTTATTATAATGAATGACAACGTTCCAGCCTTTAAATTCTTTGGCGATGGCTTTACCTATATCGCCCGTTGCCCCGGTAATTAAGACGGTTTTCATTTGATC
This sequence comes from Clostridia bacterium, assembly GCA_045603265.1. Lineage (GTDB taxonomy): Bacteria > Bacillota > Clostridia > Christensenellales > QALW01 > UMGS1322. Next base: position 4,802 of record JAZULU010000250.1, on the reverse strand, counting down.
AACTCCCTTATAACGTAAGATGCCATTAAAAGACCTGCCGTCGATGGCACAAAGGAAATGCTTGCAGGACTTCCCTCACACTTTTTTGCTTCTTCCTTAGAATAGACGCAGGGCAAGTCAAATATCCCCTCTTTTTTTAGAAGCGTTCTGACTTTTCGTGCCAAAGGACAGTACGAAGTATTTTTAATATCGGAAATTTCAAGCATCTCGGGACAGATCTTGTTACCCGTGCCCAATGCCGAAATTATTTTAACGTTATTTTCTTTTGCGGTTTTAATTAAGTGGATCTTTGAATTTACCGAGTCAATACAATCAACTACAAAATCAAAATTTTTCAAGTCAATATCAGAATTTTCGTCATAGAAAATGGGCAGAACTTCAATGTTAAGACTTGGGTTAATATCTAACATTCGCTCTTTTACAACGTCGGTCTTTAATTTTCCCACCGTTGAGTGAAGTGCGATCAACTGTCGGTTAATGTTGGAAACAGAAACTCTATCATTATCAACAGCCGTAATCGTGCCGATACCTGCGCGCACCAATGATTCAATGGCGTAAGAGCCAACGCCCCCTACCCCGAACACAATGACTTTAGCATTTTTAAGTTTTTGAACATTTTCTGTTCCGATTAATTTTTCAGTTCGCGAAAACACAACAGTCCCCCAAAATAAAATATATTATATTATAACACAATAAATATATTTTTTAAAGTATTTTTTATATTTTCATCTAATATTCATACAAAAATTACCAATACTATGATATAATTACCGTGATTCTATATGAAAGGTGATAAAAATGCTTTTTCTCAAAAACATAAACAAAAGTTACGTTTCAGGCGATACAAAAGTTACCGCCCTTGATGACGTAACGCTGACATTTCGCGAAAACGAATTTGTTGCCATTTTAGGCCCATCGGGAAGCGGAAAAACCACACTGTTAAACATAGTCGGCGGTCTTGACCAGTACACTTCGGGGGACCTTGTTATTAACGGCAAGTCCACCAAAAAGTTTAAGGATGCCGATTGGGATACTTACCGCAATCATTCGGTAGGCTTCGTGTTCCAAAGTTACAACCTTATTCCCCATCAAAGCGTGCTTTCAAACGTTGAACTTGCCTTGACTCTTTCGGGCATTTCAAAAAAAGTCCGCCGTGAAAGGGCAAGGGAGGCATTAATTAAAGTCGGTCTTGGCGACCAGTTAAATAAAAAGCCTAACCAGATGTCGGGCGGTCAGATGCAGCGTGTTGCCATTGCCCGCGCACTTGTAAACAACCCCGATATTCTTCTTGCCGATGAACCTACAGGCGCACTTGATTCTGTAACAAGTGTTCAGATCATGGAACTTTTAAAGGAAGTTTCCAAAGACCGCCTTGTAATCATGGTAACGCATAACCCCGAACTTGCCGATACTTACGCAAACCGCATCGTAAACTTAAAGGACGGCAAGATAGTTTCCGACACAAATCCCTTTGACGGATCTATTGAAGAGGACAAAAAGGAAAAAATCAAAAAACCGTCAATGAGCCTTTTTACAGCGCTCACCCTTTCCTTAAATAACTTGATGACGAAAAAAGCACGCACCTTCTTAACAAGTTTTGCAGGCTCCATCGGCATCATCGGCATCGCCCTTATCCTGGCACTTTCAAGCGGTGTAAACGCATACATCAACCAGGTGCAGGAGGAAACGCTTATCTCCTATCCCATCCAGATCCAGGCAGAACAACTGGATATGTCAAGCCTTATTTCGGGGCTTATGGGGTCTGGAGAAAAACGCCACGACCACCCTAAAGACAAGGTTTACGCAAGTTCTGTTATGTACGACCTTGCCAATGCCATGAACAGCACCACCGTTATTGAAAACGACTTAGGCAAATTAAAAAACCACTTTGAAAGCGGAAAAACGGAGATCAAAAATCACGTCCGTACCATTCAGTATCTTTACTCCGTGCCGATGAATGTCTATGCAAAAACCCCTGACGGCAAGTATCAAAAGTCCGATATTATGGAGGTTTTCTCATCTTTAGCAGGCGATAGCATGAATCAGATGTCCACAACCAGCATGATGGGTCAGATGTCCATGGGCTTTTCAAGTTACAACACCTGGGCAGAAATTCTTCCCGGCATGAACGGTGAACTTATTTCAGATATTTTCACAAGCCAGTACACACCCGTCTACGGCGAATGGCCCAAGGATAAATCCGAAATCGTTCTTGTTTTAGATAAAAACTATGAAATAACCGATATAACCCTTCACGCACTTGGGCTTGTTTCCACCGAAACTCTTTTGGCAGATACCATTGCCGCCCAGCGCGGTGATGAGGTTGAGCAGGAAATTAAAAGTTATTCCTTTGAAGAAATTTCCGAAATTTCCTTTAAACTTATCGGCGCAACAGATTATTATGCCGATGCTGACTCTGACGGCATTTGGGAAGATCTTTCCGAAAATGAGGACTCCATGAACGTTATCGTATCAAAGGGTCTTGATCTTAAGATCTCATGTATCGTTGCCCCCAATGAGGATGCAAACATTTCCTCAGGCGGTGCATCTCTTTACTACACACGCGCATTAACTGAGTATCTTATTGATTACACCAACGCCTCTGAAATTAAGAAGGCACAGGATTCAACCCCCGAAACCGATGTTTTCACGGGACTTCCCTTTGTTCTTGAAGAGGAAGCCGAGCCTACCGTTACACAAAAGGCTCAGGAGATGAAAGACTATTTTAAAGCACTTTCCCTTGACAAAAAGGCAGAAATGTACGAAAAGATCCTTTCCGTTCCCGATAAAGTGCAAACTGAGGAAACTATAAAACAGTACATGGCACAGTTCCCCGACCGCGCCTCCCTGGAAAAGATGATCTTTGATCAATATTCAGTTGCCGCAGGCATTGACGAAGAATCAATAGAAACCTTTATAGCCGAATATTCCGACGATGAATTAAGGAAAATGGTTGAAGATTCCATCCGCACAATGCTTAGTGAACAGCAAAAACAGACCGCCCAGCAAATGGCACTTCAAGTTGTAAGCACGCCCACCGAAACGGAACTTCAGCCTTTCATGGCAGAAATTCTCAAAAACCTCCCCGACAGAGCAACCAAGATGGGCTTCATTATGACAGAGTACACAAAAACAACTGCCATGAGCCAGCAAAGCGTAATGCAATTCTTAATGACAAAGTCCGATGCCGAAATTGATTCAATGGTAAATACTCTTGCCATCGAAAAGGCAAAAGCACTTTATGCACCCTACGCAGGCAAGGACGTGAAAGCATCTGCCTTTAAACTTGCCACCGCCTTTGATGCTTACTATATGACCCTTTCCGATGAAAAACTTGTTGAGGCTTACGAAACTTGCATGCCTCCCAAAACATCGTCATCAACTTTAAAGGACAATCTTAAAAAGTTAGGCGCAGCAGACCTTTCAAGCCCCTCAAGCATAAATATCTACGTTTCAACCTTCGCCGATAAGGACGTTGTTAAGGATATTATCACCCAATATAACGACTCCGTTCCCGAGGAAGAAAAGATAACTTATACCGACCTTGTTGCAGTGGTAATGTCATCAGTTACAACAATTATAAATGCAATTACTTATGTTTTGATTGCATTTGTATCTATTTCTTTGGTTGTTTCATCTATCATGATCGGCATTATAACTTACATTTCAGTTCTTGAGCGCACCAAGGAGATCGGTATCCTCCGCGCAATCGGCGCATCGAAAAAGGACGTTTCCCGCGTGTTCAATGCCGAAACGCTTATTATCGGATTTATCTCCGGCGCAATGGGAATCTTGTTTACAGTCTTGATCTGTATCCCTGCAAACGCAATAATCCGCGCAGTAACAAATATTCCCACACTTACGGCTTATCTTCCCTGGCAAGGCGCAGTTATACTGTTATTGATAAGTATCTTACTTACCATGATCGCAGGCCTCTTCCCCTCAAAACTCGCCGCCAAGAAAGACCCCGTAGTAGCATTAAGATCAGAATAAAAAATTAAAACCTTTGAGCCAATGACCATTACGGTTGTTGGCTCTTTTTTTATTGGAGAAGAAGAAATTAGTGGTATTTGCTTCGCAAGCGGTATGAAGCACAGCAAAGTTTATAGTGTATCCTGTGACACTCCCTATCAACGGTACTTAATAATTACTTTTCCACTTTCTCGAACTGTGAATAAAAACACCCTGACTTCTTATAACTACTTTTCCAGTTTATCGAACTGTGAACAAAATTGTCCACAACTCCCCTATATTGCACCCTTTTAATTACTTTTCCAGTTTATCGAATTGTGAATAAAAACACCCTGACTTCTTATAACTACCTTTCCACTTTCTCGAACTGTGAACAAAATATTCTACTGTTCGATTTATCGAACCGAGGGCGTAGCCGAGTTTTTTGTTAGAGTGCAACTTTCCCCCCATAAAAACTTCTTATAAATTACTTTCCACTTTCTCGAATTGTGAACAAAAAGTGCTCCCAACTCCCCTATATTGCGCTCTTTTAATTACTTTTCCAGTTTATCGAACTTGTGAACAAAATTGCCCTCAACCTCCCCCATATTGCACCCTTTTAATTACCTTTCCAGTTTCTCGAACTGTGAACAAATTAGTGCGATCCCCTATATTGCGTTATTTTATTTACCTTTCCAGTTTCTCGAATTGTGAACAAAATTGCCCACAACTCCCCCATATTGCGCTCTTTTAATTACTTTTCCAGTTTGTCGAACTATGAACAAAATATTCTACTGTTCGATTTATCGAACCGAGGGCGTAGCCGAGTTTTTTGTTAGAGTGCAACTTCC
>JAZULU010000249.1:0-3071 GCA_045603265.1 Clostridia bacterium | reverse complement strand
CGCAAGAGAGATCGGCGATTCCGAAAGCGAAAAGATCTTCAAAAGGACGGCAGAAAAATGGGTAACCGTCTTTGATAAAGAAACGGGTATGCTTAAAGAGAGCACAAAGTATTATGAGGGCAACAGCCACAACTATTCTTTCAGACTTCTTAATAATATGGAAGAACGTATTGGTCTTTTTGAAAACAATGATGCCTTCATGGCGGTTGCAGACGACTTTTTCGGCTATAACTGTGAGCCCGTAAAACAGCATAATATTCCCAACGATGCAAAGGGCATTGCGGAACTTGATCTGCGCAGGTTTGATGGCATAAACAACGAGCACGATATTGAAGCGCCTTACGTTTATAATTATATAGGCAGACACGATCGCGTATGTGAAATAGTAAGAAACGTGCAAAAATATATGTTCACAAAGGGTCGCGGAGGCTTGCCCGGGAACAACGATTCGGGCGCGCTGACCGCTTGGTACGTTTGGAATGCGTTAGGTCTTTTCCCCGTAACGGGACAGGATAAAGTTATAATATCCTATCCTATTGTAAAATCCGCAAAAGTTAATTTAAGCAGCGGAAAAATTTTAAAGATTACCGTTGAAGGCGAAGGCGATTACGTTAAAGAAGCCTTATTCAACGGCAAAAAACTTGAAAACTTCTGTTTATCTGTTCGCCAGATGATGGAAGGCGGAGAACTTAAGATTATAAAAAATTAAAAGAGGTTTTTATGCTTAATGCAAATTGGATCTGCTTGAAAGATGATGCGAATGAAAACGTTGTTCTGTTCAAAAAAGATTTCAAAATAACCCGCGCCGTAAAATCGGTGTTTCTGTATATTTCATCAAGAGGCGTTTATGAGGCTACGTTGAACGGGGAGCGTATAGGAAATTTTATCCTTGCGCCCGGCTGGACATCATATAAACATCGGATTCAATATCAAAAATATGATATAACCGATTCAGTTTCAGAAGATAATGCTTTGGTCGTGGCACTTGCATCAGGCTGGTATAAAGGCAGAATTGCTCAATGGTGGAGTGAACCAACGGATCACAAATGTGCGTTAATAGCGAAAATAGAAATTGAATATGCTGACGGCTCTACAGAAAATATTTATTCAGATACAGATTGGAAAGCTGCTTTAAGCGGGTACAGTTTTTGTGAAATATATGACGGTTTTGTTTTTGATGGAAGAATAGTGCCGGAATTTTGCTTAAAAACTGAAATCGCGCAAAACAACAGCAAAAAAGAACTGATAGAGCAGATCGGTGAAAACATCGTTGAACATGAGCGTTTTAAACCAACAGATATTATTAAAACATCCAAGGGTGAAACGGTTATTGACTTTGGGCAAAATTTGGCAGGGTATGTAGAAATAAGCCTTACCGCGCAGGCAGGAGATGTGGTTTCTCTTTCCTTTGCGGAAACTCTTGATGCTGACGGGAATTTTTACAATGAAAACTATCGTTCGGCTAAATGCCAATACACCTATATATGCAAAGACGGCAAACAAACCTTTAAGCCTACCCTCACTTTTTACGGATTCAGATATATTCGGCTCGATCAGTACCCCGTTAAAGTAGATAAAGAGAACTTTACCTCCATAGCGGTGTATAGCGATCTTGCGCGCACGGGATATATTCAATGCTCCGATAGTATGATAAATCAATTATTTAATAATGCCTTGTGGGGACAACGCTCTAACTTTCTTGATGTTCCCACAGATTGCCCTCAACGAGATGAGCGGATGGGCTGGCTTGGCGATGCTCAGGTTTTTATTGGTACCGCAAGTTATAATTATGACGTAAACCGCTTCTTTGAAAAATGGTTAGGCGATATGGTGCTTAATCAGTTTGATGACGGTGCCGTTCCTGCGGTGGTTCCTTTTGAGAAAAAAGGGATCAACATAAGTGCGGCTTGGGCTGATGCCATTGCAATTTGTCCGTGGCAACTGTATTTGTCTTACGGAAATAAAGAAATTTTAAGAAAAATGTTTTTGCCAATAAAAAAATGGGTGGATTACGTTACTGAAACAACAACTAAAAAGAACTTATGGTTTGGCGGAAAACATTTTTGCGATTGGCTTGAACTTGGTGCTGAAAAAGGACAGTATATCGGTGACACACGCGGCGATCTGATAGGCTCTGCTTTTTATAAGAGAAGTGCGGAAATTTTATGTAAGATCGGGCGGATCATCGGTGAAGACGTATCCTATTACGAAAATCTTTGCACAGAAATAATAAATGCTTTTAATGTTGAATTTGAAGGCACCTATAAAACGCAAACAGAGCACGTTCTTGCGCTTCATTTTAACATAACAAAGAATCCTGAAAAAGTAATAGAATCTCTTGTTGAACTTATTCATAAAAACGGAGATATGCTTCAAACGGGTTTTGTGGGAACGCCATATATTCTGCACGCGTTAAGCCGTTACGGATATAGTGAGCTTGCCTATACCCTGTTGCTCAGAAAAGAATATCCGTCATGGCTGTATCCCATAACTAAAGGGGCAACAACCATATGGGAGCATTGGGATGGCATTATGCCTGATGGCGGAATGTGGTCAAGTGAGATGAATTCTTTCAATCATTATGCTTACGGCGCTGTAATTGATTGGATCTATGGTGTTTGCGGCGGAATCAATGCCGTTGAAGAAGCACCGGGATATGAAAAAGTGTTGATCGCACCTGTTGCAGACAGCAGAATTGATTGGCTTAGTGTTGAACTTAAAACAAAACACGGTGTAATTAAATCTAAATGGAAGCATGAAAACTCAAAGGTCGTTTATGAAATAAGCACACCGGTTAAAGCCACCATTGTAATTAAGGGAAAAACTTATAACGTTGATGCAGGAGATTATACTTTCTGTTAAAAATATTAAAAGGAGGGGGATTTTTAAGTATGGAAGAAAATAAGTTTAAACTTGTTTCGTCATATAAACCTATGGGCGATCAGCCTAAAGCAATCGAAAAACTTGTTGAAGGCTTAAATGACGGCCTTGATTCCCAGGTCTTACTTGGCGTAACGGGATCAGGCAAAACGTTTACCATGGCAAACATTATCGAAAAAGTGAACCGCCCC
>JAZULU010000248.1:0-6062 GCA_045603265.1 Clostridia bacterium | reverse complement strand
TGATATCTTCAAAATTGTTTACATAGATGCTGAAGATAATTTCGCCACAGAATCACCAATCACGTTGACTCAAGAGGGTGGGTATTTGGTCGGTACATTGGAGCATTTAAGCACCTACGCTTTAGTGGGAGATAATGCGCCTGGAGAAAACGACGCACCTGCAGATAGCAATACATCTGCACCAACTCCTCCCCAAACCGGAGACAACAGCAATCTTGAATTGTGGGTGTTCCTCTTAGTGTTGAGTTGCTGTTCATTGATTGCTTTGCTCGTAATTGATAAAAAGAGAAAGATCACAAAATAGCCAATCACTTTACCCCGTTGGAAATGCAGAAATTACTGCGCTCCCAACGGGGCTTTTTTGCGTTATGCAACACAAGGGGACGGTTCCTTTGTGTTGGTATGAATTATTGGTTCTTGTATTTGTTTAAAATTTCTACGTATGCCGAAATTTTCAATAATTTACCACGCCTACCGCTGTTGGCATTTAGACGGTAATTTATATTCCATTGAAGTATATCTTCTTCTGCAAAAGAGGGGCGTCTTGCATCATACAATGGCTTATTGCTTGCCATACATTCTGACAACAGTTTTACGGCAAGTAAATTTTTATCCATAACTTTAATTATTGCTTCATTGCTTCCGCCACGATAAACTAAGTCGTTTTCCATTCTCCCAAGAAAGGATTTTGCAAGAACGATAAAAAAAGGTTCTTTAGTTTCATTAAATTGTTTGATTAGCAGATCACCATAAGTCAATGCTTTGATAACTTTTTCTTCTAAAGAAAATTTAGGGTTGAAGAATACTGTTCTGCCAAGCTTATCTGCGGCAAAATCGGCAAGTGCATACATATTTTTTTGAACATAATAGTAATATTCATCTGTATCTTTTGCAAATAGTTGTTCGATTTTTTGCGCACTTGTGCTATACCAATCTGTGAATTTTGTATTGTAGATTTCTAAAGCATCATCTGTTTTGCCTTCTGCGTGGAGAATTTTTGCACGCATATTCCACGCATTGAGTCGGATAGTTTCTTCGGAACAACCTTCGAGAATTTTATTGCAAATTGCCAAAAACTCTTCTTTATGTTCTAAAAGAATATTCGGATCGTTATCTGCTATATCACCGCCGATATTCCACATATAATAGTGCATAATCCAATAATCGTTAGGATAATCGTGATATGCTTTAACTATAATATCTTTGGCTTTGTTATAATCTTTATCCCAATATTTCCTGTATTGGCGGATTATTTCATCTATTTTGGCTTGAACCTTTTCTTTGTTATATCCCATCAGTTCATCCAAAGTAACGTCGAAGTAATAAGCAAGGGGCTGCAACAGTGTAATATCGGGAAAGGTCTCACCGCGTTCCCATTTGCTGACGGCAGCACAAGAAACGTTCATAGCTTCGGAAAGCTGCTCCTGCGTTATGTCTTTTGAAATGCGCAACTGCTTAATGTTTTTACCTATATTTATTTCCATAACAATATCTCCCATAAAAAAGTAAGCTGACGTCTGCTTCTATATATATTATATCAAAATTCTTTCAAGTGTACAGATAGTTATAGGAAATACTGTTTTAACTGTAGGTTAAGTTTTGTGAGTATCTGTTTATAAAAATTAAGGAAGCGAAAAATCGCTTCCTTTTATTTCTTAAAACTGTCGTACTGCTTAATAAGGCATCTGCCCATTTCAACCATATATTTGGCGGTGGGGACAAGCATTTCATCGGGAACGCGGATAAGTGAGTTATCGGCTTCGTAAGTCAGTTCGCCGTCATAGTTGCTATCGGCAAGTTCTTCCATAACACCGCTCCATTCAATGCCGCCGCAGGTGTAGGGCAGGCGGTGAAGGTCAACGTTATAACCCGTATCGTGAACGTGAAGTGCTTTAAGTCTCGGTGCGGCACCGCGGATAAATGCAGGAATATCCTCGTTCACAAGGAAAGCGTGACCTACATCAAGGCAACCGACTATCCAAGGACTGTCAAGCATATCAAGATACTCGTTAAACTCTTTTAAGGTTGCGCAGGTGGAGGGGCGGATGATTCTGTTTTCATCATACTGCCACATATTTTCGATGCAAACGTGAATGTTAAATTCCTTGCAGTAGGGGATAAGTGAATTATAAAATTCAAGGTTTATATCCTTTAAAATTTCGGCATTGTTGCCTTCAAAATAAGTAAGGTGCTGTTTGGGGTGAACAACGATATTTTTTACCCCTGCAAGAGCGCAAAATTCCATTGAGCGCACAATCTGCTCATACATATCCTTATTATACTCTTGAAACTCATCAGGCTTGCTTGATGGGAAAGGTGCGTGTGCCTGGTTAAAATAAACACCGTTATCTTCGGCGATCTGCTTTAATTTTTTAGCATATGCCTTATATTCAGGAGTGTTTTTCGGTGTGGGCGCATCCTTATAGGTCATATCAAAGCAGGAAAGATCAATAGCATCGTAGCCCACCTTTGCAAGCATTTCTACTGCCTTTTCCTCGCCAAATTTTTTTGCAAAAACGTCTGTCTGTGTTGAAAGTTTCATAAAAAAATACCTCGATAATTGTTTTTTTAAATTATACAACTATCGAGATATAAAGTCAAGATTTAAAGCTCGCAAACGTCAAGACGTTTTCTGTGCATCCACTTACCGTTTGTAAAGTCGGGCATCGCCTGAGGCGCACCGCCTTGAGCGATAGAAATTTCCGATAACACGCCTACTGCCTGCCATACGGCTGAATCGTAAACGTCAACGGGCATTTCAGTTTTATTGATAAGTGCATCGGTAAAGGATTTATAGCAGAACCAGTCCATTCCGCCGTGACCTGCCGCTAAAATTTCAGGAGTTACGTTCTTCCATATCTTAGGCAGGAACTCATCATAATACTTTTCGGCATTGTTTAAGTTTTTGCTTAAATATTCGGGCATTGACCAATATTCCGTTTCACCGTCAACAAAAACGGCATTATAATCCTGATGATAGCTTGCCCTTGTTCCGCGTACCGTAAACTGACGGCTATAGGTGCGGGGCAGTGAAGTGTCAAGGCAAAGGCGGATAGTTTCACCGTTGGCGCAGGTTAAGATCGTATCAACGATATCGCCTTGCTTGAAGATGGTGTTTCTCATTTCTTCAGTTGCATCGGGGCGGTTTTTAATATATTCCATCAACCCTGCCGATTTTGATGCAAAGGAGGAAACCGTTAAAATTCTGTTACCGCGGTTAATATCAAGAAGTTTTGCAATGGGCCCGAAATCGTGGGTGGGGTAGTTATCAAGACAACGGTTTTTATAGTTATCAAAGCGGTAATGGCGGTTAACGTGACCGTAAGTTGCTTCTTCGCGGATATCGTGACCGTAAGCACCTGAGCAATGAACTATTTCGCCAAAGAAATTTTTTCTTGCCATTGCAGTTGCCAAAAGCTCGTCCTTATTCCAGCAACAGTTTTCCATAAGCATATAGGGCGTGCCCGTTCTTTCCTGGGTGCGCACTAAATTAAAGCAGTTCTCTAAAGAATATTCACTGCCCACTTCACTGGCGGCGGCAATACCCTGATTCATAGCATAGATGCATATTTCAGCGTGCTGTTCCCAACCGGTGAAAACAAAGGCAACGTCAGCACCCTTAAGAGCCTCCTTGTAATCGGTAAAGCCCTTTGCATCTTTGGCATCTTCTAATGCCCTTGCAATTCTATCCTCATAAATATCACATACGGATATAACTTTAAGATCGGTGTTCTTTAAAAGAACGTACTTTAAAAGCCAATATCCGCGGTTTCCCAAACCTATAACACAAGCATTTAACATAAAGATCATCCCTTCGCTTTTTTTCTTATGATACTGTGTTTTTTTTGAATTTTCAATGTGTAAAATAGTCAAAACAATGTGTTTTTTTATCATTTGATAAAATTCGGTATTGAAATGGAAGTAAAAATATTGTATCATAATATCAGGTGATAAAAATGAGCGATTTTTTTTATAAAGAACAATTTGTAAAACACTTTTTAAATAAAGATGATTCCTGCCTTTTAAATATCGGCTACGATGATTTTTCTTTTGTTAAGCCTTGGGAGTTTTTTAGGGTGCAGAAATTTTATGCGTTGCACTTCGTGATTTCAGGAAAAGGCACTCTTGAAATGGGAAACAAAACGTATACTGTTAAAAGCGGACAGATGTTTTTTATTCCGCCTGATGAAAAAATGCGCTATTTTCCCGATAAAAATGATCCTTGGCAGTATGTGTGGTTTTCTTTAAAAGGCGAAACTGCAAAAAACTATGGTGAACTTTTAGGTTTTTCGGTGGAAAATCCTATAATGGAGTGTAAACACTTCCCTAAAATTCAGATGATCTTGAAAAATATGCTTGAAAGCCTTGATTCGGAGAAGGGCGGTTATTTTACGGCACTTTCTTCCTTGTATAATATAATGGAGATCTGCACGCAAAAAAGCGCAACGGGCATTGAAGCCATAAAAGATCACATCGATCTTACTTTCTCAACACCTGAATTCAGCATAGAAAGTCTTTGCTATGATGTTGGTATTTCACATGCTCAACTTTTACGTCAGTTTAAAAGTGCTTACGGAATAACGGTGGTAAAATACGTTATTAAAAAACGCATTGAACTTGCATGTACTCTTTTGAAAACTACTGATCTTTCGGTAAAATCGGTTGCTTACTCTTGCGGTTTTTACGATGAGGTCCATTTTATGAAAACTTTCAAAAAAGAAATGGGCATTTCGGCAGGAATTTTTAGAAAATCTTAAAATTTTAATAAAATAACCTTTAAAACCTAAAAAAATAAAGGAAATTTAAGTTTTGCGGTGGTAAAATAAAACCAATAAATGTTTGGAGGACTTTTTTTATGAAATTTGGTGCTTGCGGTGGTATATTAGGCACATATCCTTTGGCAAAGGAATTGGGCTTTGATTATTTTGAAACGGCTTTCAGGGATTTTCCTTTAATGAGCGAGGAAGAATTCCAAAAATGTCTTGATAAGGTTGAGGAAGTAGGTCTTCCCGTTCTTTGCGCTAATGCTCTTTTCTACGGCAATCTTCAGTTTTTCGGCGAAAATGCCATAACTAAAGAGGCGTTAATTGAGAATCTTAAGCTTGGCTTTGAAAGAACAAGCAAATTAGGTATTAAAACTATCGTTTGGGGTTCGGGCGCTTCAAGAAACATTCCCGATGGCGTCGATAAAGACGAAGCAAAAAAACTTCTCTTTGAGTACAGTAATCTTCTTGCGGATTTTGCAAAAGAGTATAATATGGAGATCGTTATTGAACCCTTATGCCGTTATGAAACCAACGTTTTCAATACCGTAAAGGATTCCTATGAATTTTTAAAGGAGCTTAACCGCCCTGAAATCAAAGTACTCGCCGATAGCTATCATATGATGGTAGAATGTGAAAAGTACGATACTTTGAAGAATTATGCAGATATGCTCACTCATACACATATTGCTGAAGCCAAGTTTGGCTGCAAGGATATCCGCCTTACTCCCAATTTAGCCGATGAAAATAACGTTAAAGAGTTTATCTTCGAACTTAAAAAGATGGGTTATGACGGTACCGTTTCCATTGAAGCCGGTATGCGTACCGGTGATTGGAAGAGGGATATGGATGAGGGGTTGGCCGCCCTCCGCACCTGGAGTAAGTAGCGAGCACGAGAAATCTCCGCAATACTGTGTTGCGCAGGGGATAAAAGCTCAATCACTTACGGGGTTGTAAGCTCATTCGCTTTTCCCCCTACGCGCCTTGTCTTGCGAATTTTCTCGCACTCTTGGTGAGTGCATAGTCTTGCGAGCACGAGAAATTCTTGAAACTGCGGGTTGGGTGCGGTATAATCGCGCAGTCATTTACCTCTTTGTAAACTCCTTTGCGATTAACCTTCCCTCCCCTGATTTTCAAGCTTTTTTGCACTCTTGGTGAGTGCGTAGTATTGCGAGCGCAAAAATTCTTCACATTACTGTGTTGTGGCAACCTTGAGCGCTCAGTTACTTACGAGGCGTGTAAGCGCCTTCGCGCAATAGGGTTCCCAAAGTGCAGTATTGCAGTTTGGGAGAGAGGAGG
>JAZULU010000247.1:0-4679 GCA_045603265.1 Clostridia bacterium | reverse complement strand
TAGGGAAAACAATCAACTTATCCTTGACGTAAACAACATAAAAATAAATAAGGAGTTTTTCTTAACTCCCTACGAAAAAATCCCCGATGAAATAAAAGAAAAATATAGCTTTGATAATTTCTTAAATATTATTTTTAACGGTGCTATTTAAAGACACCGTTTTTTTATATTCTAACGGTGTTAAATTATACTTGCGTTTAAAAAGACGGATAAGCCCGCTGCTGTCAGCAAAGCCACATTTTAAGGCACATTCTTCTACCGACAGCCCCTCCAAAATCAGTTTATTAGCGTTTTCAAGTCGGCACTCGGAAAGATACTCATTAAAAGTGGTGTTAAGATACTTGGTAAAATTGCATAACAGCGTTGTTCTGCTTACGTTCAACAATTGTGCAATATTTTTCGCAGTAATTTTCTTACTGTAATTGCTGTTTATATATTCCATCGCCTTAATAAGATATTGGGGCAACGGAGTTTTTGATTTTTTGTCCGAAAGTTCATAAAGGTGGGAAAGCATATAGCAAATTATAAGTTTTTTTCTGAAAATATTTTCTTCAGCCTCAATATTATCAATTATTTTACTGAAAAATTCTGTTTGTTCTTTGGTTATATAAAGCACCGCACCGTCAGGCAAAAACAACCTTTTTAAATCCTCCCAATAAGGTGTTACACCTTTTAGGAAATCTTCCTCAAACAAAACATAACTTCTTTTATAAAGCGTATCAGAATTGCAAGCAATATAATGTGGCGTGTTGGGTGCAGTAAGAATAATGCACGAGCCCTTAAAATCCGTTAATTGCCCATTTAAAAGAATCCTTATGTTTCCTGAATGTACAAGATTTATTTCATAAAACTGATGGGTGTGATAATTTTTAACGGAGGTAATATTCCCCTGTTTTTTGTAAATCTTAACACCCTGCCAAGTGCTTCCAACACCCATTGGATAGTTTTGCATATACTTCACCTCTTTTGCATAATTTTAATCTATATTCTTTCATTAGTCAAATATAAATTGAACTATTTGCCTATTTTATCGAATTAAAAGCAATTGAATTATCTGAAACAATGCACTATTATACTGTTGAGGTGATTAAAATGAAAACTGTAAATTACAGTATTGAACAATTAAAAACTTTTACACAAACGGCTTTTGAGGGCTTTGGCTTTTCTGAAACTTCGGCTGAAACTATAACCGACGTTTTGCTTCTTGCCGATTTATACGGCATAACCTCCCACGGTGTGCAAAGGCTTGTAAGATACCACAAGGCAATTGAAAAAGGAAGCATTGATGTTTTTGCTGAACCTGAAATAGTTTTTGAAACTCCCGTTTCCGCAGTTATTGACGGACATAAGGGGATGGGGCAGGTAATCGGCAAATTTGCCATGAATCTTGCCATTGAAAAGGCAAAAAAATGCGGTATGGCTTTCGTAACGGTGCGTAATTCCAATCATTTCGGTATTGCAGGTTATTATTCAAAAATGGCTTGCGATGAAGGCTATTTGGGCATAAGCACAACAAATTCAGAATCAATTATGGTGCACACAAATTCACGTCAGGCACTTTTAGGCTCAAACCCCATTGCAGTAAGCATGCCTGCCGAACCCTATCCCTTCTGGTTTGATGCGGCAACAACGGTAATACCTAAGGGAAAACTTGAAGTATATAATAAGGCGGATAAACCCTTAAATGAAGGCTGGACAATTGACGAAAGTGGTGCGCCTTGCACCGATGCAGCAAAGGCAATTAAGTGTATTGACGGTAAACTTGGCGGGGGAATCCTCTCTGTAGGCGGTTTTTCTGAAGAAACGGGCAGCCATAAAGGCTATGGCTATGGTATGATATGCGAAATTTTTTCGTCAATTCTTTCAATGGGTGCAACGTCAAACCATCACGTACGTCAGCCGGGTGTGGGGGCAGGCACTTGCCACGGTTTTATGGTTATTGACCCCAAAATTTTCGGTGATGCCGAAGCGATAAAAGAGAATTTATCGGTATTTTTAAATGAATTACGTAGTGCCAAACGCAGGGATGAAAACATTCCTATTTACACCCACGGCGAAAAAGAGTTTTTTAAGGCTGAGGAAGTTAAAAAGAACGGAATAAACGTTGATGTTACCACAATCAGCGAAATGATAAATATTTGCAAATACTTAAACATTGACAGCGTTAAATATCTTGGCGACGTTGATGTATCAAGCGCAAAGGAAAGTGTTTATAAATAAAAAATGAAACCCCTCGAATTATTTCGAGGGGTTTATGTTCGCAAGAATTTCTCGTGCTCTGAAAAGATTATCTTTCGAGAATAGAAACTTCGGTGTCTTTATCAAACAAATGTATACGGTTGGGGTCGAAAGCAAGGATAACATCGTCGCCGGCCATGATTGTTGAACGGGGGTTTACACGGGCGATGGGGTTATCTGCCTGATCCTGAACGAAAGCATCCATCTCAAGGTGAACAAGAGTTTCATAACCAAGTTTTTCAAGAAGTTCAACGTGAGCCTTGATCTTGGTTGTGGGATGTGATTCGATAAATACCTGCTCATCGTGGATATCATCGGGACGGATACCAAGGATAACGTCCTTACCGATATAACTCTGGTCAGTAAGTTTTGAAACAACGCCTTCAGGAAGTTCAACTTTGTTTTCGCCAAGGTGAGCGATAACTTTGTCGCCTTCACGAACAAGTGTTGCATTGAAGAAGTTCATCTGAGGTGTACCGATGAAGCCTGCAACGAACTTGTTGCAAGGATAATCGTAAAGGTTCTGAGGAGTATCAACCTGCTGGATGAAACCGTCCTTCATAACAACGATACGAGTACCCATTGTCATAGCCTCTGTCTGGTCGTGGGTAACGTAGATGAAAGTGGTGTTAAGACGCTTATGAAGACGAGTGATCTCAGTTCTCATCTGTACACGGAGTTTAGCATCAAGGTTTGAAAGAGGTTCGTCCATAAGGAAAACCATGGGCTCACGAACGATAGCACGACCGAGAGCAACACGCTGACGCTGACCACCTGAAAGAGCCTTGGGCTTTCTCTGAAGATATTCTTCAATACCTAAAGCCTTTGCAGCTTCCTTAACCTTCTTATCGATTTCGCCCTTATGTACCTTACGGAGTTTAAGACCGAAAGCCATGTTATCATAAACTGTCATGTGGGGATAAAGAGCATAGTTCTGGAAAACCATGGCGATATCTCTATCCTTAGGTGCAACGTCATTCATAAGCTTGTCGCCGATGAAAAGTTCACCTTCTGTAATTTCCTCAAGACCTGCAACCATACGAAGTGTAGTTGACTTACCGCAACCTGAGGGACCAACTAAAACGATAAATTCTTTGTCCTTAATTACAAGGTTGAAGTCATTAACAGCGGTAACGCCGCCTGCGTAAACCTTGTAAATATGTCTTAAAGTAACGCCTGCCATATTAAACAGTCCTCCTAAATTTTATTTGTCTAAATTATAGCACCGAACGGAAAAACCCGCTACTGTCAAAATGCACAAAATACTGAAATAAAATGCACAAGAGAAACTTTGAATGTTGGAAAAGTAATTAAAGGTCTTGTGCTTCATAAAGATTTATTACTTTTTTTTCTTGTTTAAGCGCGTATTTCATCGCTTGAAATGCACCGCCGTCAGCACGTTCAACGTAACAAATAATTATTTCAGCCCTGTCAATCATTTCCTTATTGCGCGCTTGTATTGCCTTTTTGGGAAAAACGTCATTGTCAAAAATCTCAACACAATCATAAAAAGCCTCAATATCAGCCTGGTTGTTTAAATATTCTGCCGTCTTATATGGAAGAATCAATACAAGAGAACTATTTTTACTATAAACGTTTTCTTTAATATTCTTTACCGAAGATGCAACAAGAATATCAAAATCACCGTTGCGTCCCACTAAAAAATCAACGTACTCGTTTTCTGTAATAAGTTTTTCTACTTGCTTTTCAATAAGAGTTTCCACTTGCTTGGCATTTTTTATATACCTATGCCCGAAAAATGCAACTGTGCAAATATCCATATCAAATCTCCAAAAATTTATGTTTGATTTTTTTGATTATGCCTTTTAAAACATATTAAATTAGATTAAAACATATTATATACTAATATTTGATAAAAAACAACATATATTCTTGGAATAATTCATTCTTTTAATAGTCTACAATATACTAAAAAGGAGTGAATGGTATGGACGGAAATTTTATCAGAAACAGGATAACTGAGTTACGCTTAAAAAAAGGTGTTTCCGAGTATCAAATGAGTTATGATCTTGGACATAGCAGAAGTTATGTTTACAATATATCTTCAGGAAAATCGTTACCGCCAATGTCTGAGTTTCTTGAAATATGCAAGTATTTTGAAATCACCCCTGCACAGTTCTTTGATACTTCCGTTGAAAACCCCGCACTGCTTCAAAGTGCTATTGATGAACTGAAAAAATTAAATGACGATGATATGATGCTTATTATCAGCCATATTCGTCGATTATCGAAGGAACAGAAATAGATAAAAACATGCCTCTGCAAAGAAATTGCAGAGGTTTTTTGTTCTTTATTTTACTGTTTTAAATGATTTTTGTTCTTTATTTTTTAATTTGGGTATGATATAATTACAATATATACTTTAAAGGAGAAATATATGAAATCCGTTCGCAACATTTTTAAAAAGGGAGTAGGGCCGT
>JAZULU010000246.1:0-1631 GCA_045603265.1 Clostridia bacterium | reverse complement strand
TTTAAAATCGGATTCCTTTGCGCGCGCTATAGTATATAGCAAAATGCGGTCATTTACCGCGTCGGCACAAGCTACACCTTACGCTTTTCGCAAGTGTGCGAAAAGCTGATTAGTTTTGCTGTGCCTCCTTTTTCCAAAATGCAATATTGCATTTTGGGAGCCCTAATTAACTCCCTTTTTTGCAAAGGGGACCCTAAAAAGCAGAAGTGCTTTTTGGGGATAAGGAGTCGCAGTGGAGCCAAAAAAGCATTCCGTGATTTTTACGGAATGCGTAAAGCGGAACTTGCGATGACGCGGCTTGCAAGGGTTTCTCGAACTCTAACAGTCTGCGGACTTTGTCCGCAGACTAAAGGGTGAAGATTTTATCTTCACCCTTTAATTATTTTTATTTAAAAAGAACCATTTAAGTAATTCTTCTGAAAAGGCTCTGTCCCAGGAGTTATGACCTACGCCATCATAGAAGTCATATTTAAGGTTGGGATTTATATTTTTTAAAGCATCTACCATTTCCCGTGTCTGATTGGGGGAAACAACAGTATCATCATTTCCGTGAAATGTCCAGATAGGCATTTTTAATACGCCTGCATTCCATGCCATTCCGCCGCCGCAACAAGGGGCAATGGCGGCAAATTTTTGAGGATATGCCATTGCGGTGTACCACGTTCCAAACCCACCCATGCTTAAACCGCACAGATAGATTCGCTTTTCATCAATGGAATATTTTTCTACTATTTCATCAATGAACTTATTTATGCTTTCAACTTTTGCCGCCCAAAATGAATCGGAGGGACATTGAGGCATAACTAAAATACAATCTTTTAAATTATCGTCATTAACTATTTTTGATAACCCGTGAACAAGTACTTTATCAAGGTCTTCTTTGCCGTATCCGCGCTCGCCCGCACCATGAAGTTGAACGATGAGTGCAGGATTTTGGCTTAAATTATCGGGCGCGTATGCAATATAGGGGAAAGTGCCTTCATCTTTAATAATTTTCATAATTTCTCCATTTCAGTTCTTTCGGTATCTTCTTTTATTGTTTCGTCCTTTTGAAAGTTATAAAGTTTATCAAACTCGTTAAAATAGCGCAAGCCGAACTCATATAATGATTCAGCGTTAAAGTGCAGATTATCGGGGTTTGAGGTAAGTCCCTCTGCCGAAACAAGATTGATGTTAGCATTATTATCTGCAATTTCCTTTAATGCAGAATTTATAAGCGTATATTCTCTTAAACGACCATCACCGAAGTTTTGAAGAAAATATCCTAATTCGCCAATAATAACGGGGACGTCAATGCCAATATCCTTTTGCATTTGGCTTATCATCTTTTCAAAACGTTCTTTGTATGTTGAAGCAAGTTCGGGAACAGCGTCAGCTTCGCCTTGATGCCATAAAATACCTACGATTTTTGAAGTGCGCATTGCAAGGCGTGCGTTGTTTACTGCGTTATCGTATAACAACTCGCCCTTTTTCCATTGATCTAAAGAAGTTCCACCGTCGGCGCAGGGAATAAGTCCCACGTCAACGCCGTATTTGTTAGCGTAAGCTTCGGCAAAACTTTCCGCCAGACAAACACCTGAAAAACTTCTGTCAGGATGAACAGGTCTGAAAAAAGCCTGCCATCTGCCGTT
>JAZULU010000245.1:0-25353 GCA_045603265.1 Clostridia bacterium | reverse complement strand
TTGACCACTGCAACGCAACATTCTCGCTTCATCGTCCACCGGACGCACTCGAATATTGCACCCACACAGGGTAGGCTTATTTTAGTTTGTGTTTATATTCTTCAGTTCGATTTATCGAACCGAGGGCGTAAGCCTTTTATTTATTGAGAACGCAATTACCCCACCATAGCACTTATATTCTGCCATTCCGGTTTGTCGAACTGTGAACAAATTAGTGCGATCCCCTATATTGCGTTATTTTATTTGCCTTTCCAGTTTCTCGAATTGTGAACAAAATATACTGCTGTTCGATTTCTCGAACCGACATATAAAGTTGCGTCAAAGGGCGCATACCACAATCAATGCAAAACGAAGTGAAGCATTGCATATCATCAACGCGCAAGCGTTGCATATTTTACACTTGCGAAGCAACACATACCATTCCAGTTTGTCGAACTGTGAACAAAATATGTTGTTTGTGCTTAATTACAACCCCTCCACCACCTTACGGTGGTCCCCCTACCCTTACACAGGGTAGGCTTATTTTAGTTTGTGTTTATATACTACTGTTCGATTTCTCGAACTCACATATAAAGTTGCGCAAAGGGTGCACACCGCAATCAATTCACACCGTGAAGCAACGTTTTTACCTGATAGGCGTAAAAAAAGAGTGGAAAGTTTCCACTCCTTATTTTTTACGCTTCAAGTCCAAGTTTTTGGCGCCGTTTTCTTACTATTATATAAGCGATAAATTCGGCAATAAAGGTTACAAGCCACGAGATGGGATAGATTACAAACAGCGTTTCGGGGGTATGGTGATGTGCAAACACGGTAAATATCCATGCAAGGCGCAGACCGCACACACCGATTATGCAAATGAGCATCGGTACAAATGACGAGCCGATTCCGCGCAGGACGCCCGTTGTAACGTCAAGGATTCCGCAAAGGAAATAGAGCAAACATATATATAACATTCGCGTTTTTGCAAACTCAATGGCTTCGGGCTCGGTTACTGAATAAAGGGATAAGAAAAATTCAATAAAGACGTTAAAAAGGATTCCTATTGCTAAGCCTGCAACGATAGTGCACAACACATTTATGCCAAAGACTTTATTGATTCGCTTATACTTTTTGGCACCTATATTCTGCCCCGTAAAGGTGAGGGCGCTTTGATAGAAAGCGTTCAAAAATACATATGCAAAGCCTTCAATGTTTACTGCGGCGGAATTGCCCGTAACAGAAATCGGACCGAAAGAGTTTACCGATGACTGGATCACGATATTCGCTATTGAATAAAGTGAACTTTGTATGCCCGCAGGAACGCCGATCTTTACTATTTTTTTAAGGCTTTCAAGGTCGATCTTCATTTCCTTAAAACTAAATTTTATGGCATCAATTCGCCTGATAAGTGCATTCATAACGAGCACCGCAGAAATGCCTTGTGAAATGATAGTTGCAAGGGCAACACCATCAACATTCATATGGAAAGCGCGTACAAAAACAAGGTTGAGTATAACGTTTATTACGCCTGCAATAGTAAGGTAGTAAAGGGGACTTTTTGTATCACCTGCCGCCCTTAAAATTGCCGCGCCGAAGTTATACAAAAGGTTGGGAATCATTCCGCAGAAGTATATTTTCATATAAACTTCCGATAAAGAAAGGATCTCATCGGGAGTGCCCATCCACAAAAGCATGGGACGAGTATAGAAAAAGCCGGCAACGGTCAAAAACGCACCGCTTATAAGTGCCAAAGGAATTGCCGTATGCACCGCTTTTTGCGTACCCTCATAATCCCTTGCGCCAAGTTTTTGGGCGACGATTACGCTTATTCCCCCTGAAAGGCCAATGAACAAATTGACCATCAGGTTTGTTACTGCGCCCGTTGAGCCTACTGCGCCAACATAAATTTCGTCAACATTGCCAACGACCATTAGATCGGCTGCATTAAAGAACAACTGTAACAGACTTGTTAATATCAGCGGAATTGCATAAAGTATGGTTTTTTTTAGTAACGGACCTTCCGTTACGTCAAAATTATTCTTCGCCAAGACATTTTACCTCGCTTTTCTTAATAATTATAGCACCTTTGCCTTTTTGTTGCAATATAATACTTTTAAAAAAACTGTTAATATGTTATAATGTAAAAAAATAGGAGGAGTTTTATATGTTTTATGATAATATTTGGGTAAAGCGTATTTTTAGATTGTCTATAAGTTTCCTTTGCGCAGTATTTATTATACTGTTACCAATACTTGTTTGCGTGAGTGCCAATGAATCTTATAAGCGATTAAGTATAAACGAAGATGAACTCCCAACTGCCATGGCCGAAGTTTGGAAAGTTGAAGAAAACGAGTACACCTACAGCGTTTACGTTTTTTATACTTATGAGGGCAAAACTTTTGATTGTGTTTTTTGGGATACAGTCAGTTCAAAGGATGATATTCCTCAAAAACCTTTCCTTGTTCAACTTGATCCCTACACCTATAAATTATGGAAAGGATTTTCCGATCGCACCATGATGATTTATGTAAGTTACTTTTTGTATATTTTCGTAGTGCTTTACCAACTTTTGCGTGCCAGACAAAAGGCGAAAATTAAAGCCTTAAAAAAAGAAAAGAAACTTTTAGGCGCCATCAAACTTTCGGAAGAAGATGTTTATGCCAACGTTAAAAACGAAAACAAATATATTATCATCCGTTGCATTTGGTACTTAATAAGGCTGTATATTTACTGCGGTTTCTTAATGTTCGGCATAAAATATTATTCGCCGGAGTATCCGCGCTACACTGACGCCTTGTTTATAATTCCCCTAATAATTGCCGTGTTTGTAGTTTTAATGTCATATAAGCAGCAGAAAAATCTCACCTTTGAGGCAGTTACAGTAAAAGATACAACAAACAGAATTAAATTATGGTCTGTTAAAACACCCCACTACGCATCTTTCAATCCCACATATACACTTATTGACGACCAGCCTATGGACGAAAATAAAAACTATTACGCGCTTTTTAACAAACGACTTGTTGAGCGCATATTCCCCGAAAATTTAATAGAAAGATAAATAAAAACCCCATCGCATGGGGTTTTATTTTTAGAAGTTTTGCTTATTTTTTCTTAAACTTTTTATAACAAAGAACAAAGTCATCAGTACTGCCGAGGCAACTAAAATGATTATGAAGCCCCAAAGTAATTTGCTTGTTGCGTTGTTTATAAAACTGTTCAAAACGCTTTCAAGTTCGGGAACTGCACCAAGAGCAATACTCTTTATAAATGAAATTGCACCGTAGATGATCGCAAGAATTACACCTGATACAATGCCGTTTACGGAAAGCCACAAGAAGCCTGCAAAATCCCATAAACGAAGAACAAAAATAAGAACAACAAGCACGCAATCAACTAAGATCAAGAAATTTAAAACTACTTTATTGTTGATAAAATTGATAACGTCAATTATTTCGGTGGGAATATTGGCAACGATCTCCTGGGGTGCAGGAAGATTTTCAATTAAAACACCAACGTTTTCTTGAACAATTTGATCGAAAACTTCCCCTACCTGCCGGCGGTCGATCTCCTGACCGGTATATTCTTCAACGAAATCAAATATTTCGTCTTTGTTCTCAATGATTATTTCAACGATCTTTTCTTCATCGACCTGAGCGTTTTCATCGCCTGCAATGCAATCGGAAACGGCTTGAGCATACTCACCGAAAATTTCTTGGGCAACGTCGGTTTTTAAGAAATCCTCAACCATTTCCCCTGCTTTTTCGGCATTTTCTACACCGATATCGCCTGCAATGTCACCGATAAAACCGTCAATTCCGCTGCCGATATCGCCAAATGTTCCGCTTATTTGGCTTTGGGAGGGTGCTTTTACCGATGCGGTTGGTCTTTCTTCCTCAACAACATAGGAATTTCCGCTTTCGCCGCCGCCCATGTTTTCATAATATTCTTCCCTGCCAACAACGTCAACACCGGCGCCCATATCAGGCGATATCACTCCGCTTGAAGTTGAGCCATCGGGATTTGTAACGTAAAAGCTGTTGCCGTTATAACTATCCTCATTTTTATCTTTGGAGGGAACAAGGGACATCATGTTTTGGGGTTTTAGTTTTGTTGTTGCAACTGCTGTTTTAGGTGTTACCTTTTCAGTTGCGCCCATCTGTTGAGGGTCTTCTAATATGTAAGCCTCACCCGTTGCCTTTTCAAGAATTTCAGTATAATCAATATCGGTGATTATTTTAACAAGCGTATCAGGCTGTATAAGATTGTTTACCGATGCAAAAAGCACCGTAACAATTATCATGGGAACAAGTATTATTGACAAAAGTACCGAAACTATTTTGCAAATTATATCTACTGCACCATTCTTTTTCATAATAACCTCTAAAAATAATTTTATTATTTAGTATTATTTAGTATTATTTAGTATTATTAGATTATTAGCAAAAATGCCCGTTTTATCTACGGGCATTTTATTGATATTTAGTTTGTGTTTAATTACAACCCTTCCGTCAAGCGGAAGGTCAGAAGCAAGTAATTCAAGGCGCTTCTCACCACTTACTAAGCGGAAGGTCAGAAGCAAGTAATTCAAGGCGCTTCTTACCGCTAACCCAGCGGAGTTCAAGAAACAAGCAGTTCAAGGCACACCGTTCTGAAAACGAAGGAGTTTACAAAACGGTAAATGACTGAGTTTTCATGGTTGGTGTAACACAGAAATGCGCCGTTTATTGGACTACGCCTTACGCAGGCGGAATGAAAGAAACGAGTAATTCAAGGCGCTTCTCACCACTTACTAAGCGGAAGGTCAGAAGCAAGTAATTCAAGGCGTGGCGCACTAAAAGCAAAGGAGTTTACACGATTAGTAAATGACTGCGCTTTTATGTGCGACACAACACAGAAGTACGCCGCTTATGGCCTTACGCGCGTTTAGAAAGGACTTCGGCTTCGTATGCCTTAACCTCTTCAAACCATGAAGCATCGCCCTTAACACCGCACTGAGCACAGTACTCAGCCCAAACGTCACCAAAGGGAAGAGTTTTGGTTTCTTCCATGAGCATCATAAGTTCGGTGAGTTCGTTGTTATCCTGAAGCTCTTTAAGGCGAGCATTGGGGGTAACAAGTGCATTAAGAAGTGCTTTCTGCCATGAGCGGATACCAACTGCCCAAGCGGAAACACGGTTGATTGAAGCATCAAAATAGTCAAGAGCCATGTAAACGCGGTCTATTGCGTCACTTCTAACGATCTCCTTTGCGATTTCCTTAGTTTCATCGTCGAAAAGAAGAACGTGGTCAGAATCCCAACGAACACCGCGAGTGATGTGAAGTGCGATTTCGGGGAAGAAGCAAAGAAGTGCAGGGATCTTATCGGAAACAACTTCTGTGGGATGATAGTGGCCGTTATCCATTAAGGGAAGGCAACCGTCATGTGTTGCGGCAAATGTAAGAGTAAATTCTGCAGAGCCTGCTGTAAAGGATTCAACACCGATACCGAAAACTTTTGACTCAACGCAGGGCTTAACAAGGTTTTTATCAAAGGGTTCGGAAAGAATTGCTTCGATGGATTCCTTATATCTCTGACGGGGGCCAAGGCGGTCAGCAGGAATATCCTTATAACCGTCACCTGTCCAGATGTTCATAACGCAGGGAACGCCTGTTTCCTCAGCAAAATACTGTGAAATGCGGATACATGCCTTGCCGTGCTCGATCCAGAAATCACGGGTTGCCTTATCAGGTGAAGAAAGTGTAAGACCGTCTTTTACTTTATCGTGACTAAAGAAAGTGGGGTTAAAATCAATACCCATGTTTCTTTCCTTTGCAAACTCAACCCATTTCTTAAAATGCTTGGGCTCAAGTATATCACGGTAAGCAAAGCCATCCTCAAAAATAGCGTAGCAAGCGTGAACGTTGATCTTCTTTGCGCCGGGGCAAAGTGACATTGCCTTATCCATATCGGTCATTAACTCTTCGGGAGTTCTTGCCTTACCGGGATAGTTACCGGTTGTCTGGATACCGCCGGTTAAGGGGCCGTCATGGTCGAAACCGATAACGTCATCACCCTGCCAGCAGTGTACTGCTACGGGAACATTCTTTAATTTTGCGATTGCGGCATCAGTATCAACGCCATACTGTGCGTAGATTGCTTTAGCCTGTTCATAACGTGTGCTCATGTTAAAAGTTCTCCTTATATATTTAATATTTATAATATTATATATTATTAAAGTACATTTGTAAAGTACCAATTTTATTTATCAAAAGTCCAAAGACCTACATAAGGTTCGGCATCGACGGCATCGGGATTTTTGATTACAAGATATATTTTATCTTCGGAAATTGCAACTTCAACAACGTTTTTGACTTCTTTTTCAGTTAAGGTGAAGTATTTTGATTTAAGGGCAAGGAGCATTGAATTAAATGATTCCTTTGTATACCCCATTTTTAGGATATAGTCATCAAAAGTTATTTCAACGTGATTTTCGCAATCGTAGTAGTAGCCTTTATAGAATGTTGTTCCGCCAACCATCTGCTCGCCAATATTTATTTCCAGAATAATGGAAATGGCTTTTTCGTTTTGGGCAAAGTAATAGTCAATATTATATGTGTTCATGCCCTCTTGACCGTTCAGAAGAATATTATAGTATTTTTCCGCTTCATTATAGATCTTTCCATTGAGATTTGTTATTTCTTCCGTTTCAATGCCTGCGATATAAGGAACGCGGATAACGTGGTTGCCGTATGCGCCTGCATTTTCCTTATCAACAACGGGACCGTTGCCCATATCAGTATAGCCCACAATGGGTTTTTTATAGTCAATTTTATCAAGAACTGCAAGGGCTACTTCAGGCTGTTCAACTTCTTTATCAGTTTCATCGTAAGAAATATTTCCGCCGTTTACAATGCCGCCGTTTTCACCTTCATCCATTGCAATATCGTAATCTGCCTCAAAGCGGTTTTCAGCATTGGGCGCTTCCATAGCACCGAAATTTTCATTGAACATCTGTTCAAAATCGCATCCTGCGGGCTCAACCATAGTCATGAGAACAAGTAAAATTGCCACAACATATTTCATGATAAAAGTCCTTCTTTCGTTTTTTATTCAACAATGATTTCAGCAGTTGGTGTAGGTGTGGGAGGCGATGCGGTGGGCGTTGGTGTAGGTGTAGGCGTTGGTGTTGCCTGCAATGTTGAAGTGTAAATTTTTGCCTGCACCGGCTCATATTTTGATACTGTTATTAAGGATTTAACGTCTTCTTTTCCGGGCTCAGACCAGATCTGGTACACGTTTATGGTGTAGCCGGTACGCGCCTCGGTAACTATTTTTGATTGACCCGGCTGAAGATTATACTTGTTTTCCTTATCAGGAATCATCTCAGGCTCGGGCGGTGCAACTTCGGAAATAATTTCCGTTTCAATTTTCACCTTTGCGTTGTTGGGAAGCGGTGTTCCGTAAAACTCAACAGTAACGTATAAAAGACTGCCCTTTCGCGTTATTGACGTGTTCATAAAGTAGGGCGTTGAAGTGTTGTTGTAAATTTTAAGGTCGGTATGAGGCCAGGAGATAGTTGCATCAAGACCTTTATCAATATACACCGACGGCCATGAATGGGGACGGCGTTCAATAATTTCCATAGGTGCGTTTCTGCCGACGGAGTTTGCGCCTGAAAGCAATGCCGCATAATAGATAGTCGTTGAAACCTGGCAGATACCGCCGCCGATAGTTTCATCGTATTGTTGGTCTTCGTTAATGAAAACGCCTAAGCCGAAGCCGTTTTCAACTGTTCGCGCGCCAACCCACTGGTTAAATGAAAATGTTTCGCCGGGCATCCACACGCGGTTATCAAGTGCTTCAAGGGCGCGGGTGATGTTCTGGATTCTGCCTGAGGGCGAGTTTACCGAAAGTGTTGTGGTATGCTTGCCCACAAGTGTATATTCCTTTTCAATATCTGCGCGCTTTATGCGAGGATTGATAACTTCAGGCTCAAGAGTATAAGTGATAACTTCCTCTTGATTTACAAGCAAAGCCTCAATGCCGTAATATGCTTTATAAACGTCAAGGGAATAGCCTACGACTTCATCGGTATAAGCGTAGGTGGGCTGATTTGTATAGGTGAAAGTTACGGTGGCATCCTTAGCCTCAACATCAACATCCTTTTTGATTGCAAGAAGCGTATCGTAAAGGGGCTGTGGATCGGAAATTATGATTGCGGAAACATCAACCTTACCGCCTGAAGAAAGAATGTTCAGTTTTTCAACACGATCTTCCTCCGTTACATCAGTTCTGCCGACTTTGTATGCCATTTTTGCCGCTTTTTCAACGTCAACAGAGAGTTTTAAGGTTTCAGCACCGATGTTCCATTGCTTTTGACCGTATTTAATTATGAGGCCGCGGGTCTTTATATTGTAATTTACCGTGCCCGAAAGATGTGCTTTTGCTTCTTCGACGGTCATACCGCCGACATCAATGCCCGAAACGGTTACGCCATCAAGAATTTTTCCTGAAAAATACTTATCGTTGGTTTCTTTAATGGCATAGTACTCCTCCGTCAAGCCGTTCTGGGAGTTGCTTTTATACACATAACTGACAAGGATCGCCGCCGCAGTTACAAGTACAATGCCAAGACATATGATGCCGGTGATTATGTGAAAATACACCTTATCAGATTCATAACTGTTTTGTTTTTTCATTAATTAAAACTTCCTATCAAGAAAACAAAATGTAGTATCCGCTGACGTAGCCTTCAATGCCCGATTCTGTGCGGATGAGATACCAACCGTCAGATTCATCCATTACGGTGACTTTTGCGCCGTTTGGAAGTTCTTCAAGAACGTCATACTCAGTTGCGGGACCTATTCTTACGTTTACTTTATCCCCTACAATGGGGTTTGAGATGGTTGCAGGACGCTCACCTGTAAGTTCGCCGGGAGCAAATGTTGGCGTAGGTGCAGGTGACGGTGTGCGCAACGCATCAATTTCTTCTTTTGTAAGGGAGGGCGTTTGCGGTGGCTGATAATCAAAGTTTTCAACCAGTTCAACGGAATCGATCATCCAGGATTCGTTTTCGTAAACAAGAGTAACGTTGTATACAGATGCCTGCCACTGGGGAATTTTATCAAGACCTTTGGCTTTTGCATCTTCTTTTGTGATCTTTGTGGTATCAAGTTCGCCGATTATGGTATATACCGCCTCACGGACAACGACGGTCTTTTTAGTCTGCCAGGGCCATACGATCATGGTGCCGTAGTCAAGTTGAAACTTGTGGCTGTAGCCCGATACGTTGTAAAGGCTGTACACCGAGCGCAAGGTAGAATATTCTTCACTTTTAAGATAATCGTAGGAGAAAAACTGGGCCTTGTCATCAGGATTAACGTCCATCAAAATAATATCAAGCCTTGCCTTTAAAGCATCCTGAATTACAAAGTAGAGGTTGGAGGTTTTTGTGCTGGTAAGAAATGCGCCGTATAAAATTCCTATAACTAAAAGAACTATGAGTACACGGGTAAAAATATATACAAACCCACGAAGAATTTTAGATTTCATGTGATACCTCCTAACTATTCAGTATTATTGTACCACACTTTAATAAAATTGTACATAGAGAACTTATATTATTTATAATTTTTTCATTTTTAAGCAAAATAAAATTGAGGTGATTTTTTGGCAAATATAATATTAAGAACTGTTTTACTGTTTTTTTCGCTTTTGATAATGCTTCGGCTTATGGGGAAACGGCAGATAGCCCAACTTCAGCCTTATGAGTTTGCGCTGATGCTTATTTCCTCAAACCTTGTGACGGTGCCCATGAGTAATCTTGATACACCTATTTTATGGGGAATCTTGCCCATTTATGTGTTGCTTACGGTGGGTCTTTTGCTTTCGGTGATCTCACTTAAATCCACACTGTGGCGCGGCATCATCTGCGGAAAACCTCGGATGCTCATAGAAAGAGGAAAAATTGATGAATCGGCTCTTAAAGCGGTGCGCTACACCTTAAACGATCTGTTGGAACAGTTGCGCTCCAACGACGTTTTTGATATTTCGGAAGTCTATTATGCCTACCTTGAAACTAACGGTGAAATAAGCGTCATACTGAAAAAAGATTTCCGCACCGTACAAGTAAAGGACTTGAAACTTTCCGTTTCACAAGACGAGGCCGACGTGGCACTTATTATGGACGGCAAAATTCAAAAGGAAAATCTTCTTTTGATAAAAAAGGACAGACGTTGGCTTGAAAGTCACTTGAAAAACGCAGGTTTTGAGGGAATATCTTCCGTTTTTTTAGCCATGTACAACGGAAACCGATTGTATATTTTTAACAAAAATAAGTCAAAAGAGGTATTTTTATGAGAAACTATATTATGATCATTTCGTTTATTTTGCTGTTTTGTTCACTTTCCGTTTTTGCCGACGTGATGATCGAAAAACATTTTACGTCTTTGGCGGAAAGCATCGAAAATGTTTCAACTGAGGAAGAACTTGTTGAAATTACAAAGAAATGGGAAAAGACTTCGGAAATTGCCGAAATCATCGTTGATCACGGGGATCTTGAAGACGTGAGCCACCACCTTTGGGCAATGAAAGAGGAAATTAAATACGACTATGACGAATTTATGGAATCAAAAGCACTTACAAAAGAAATGCTTCTTCACATTCGTGACAGAAATACTTTGGGGATCATAAACGTGCTGTAAAAAAAATATTGAAAAGGAATGTAACTTATGATAAAATAATCTCAAGGCGGTGATATTTTGGATAGGGTCGTTTACGAAAAATGGAATCATGTGCATGTAAGTCCCAGATCGGGGCTTGGTTTTGTGCCTCATATGCACGATGAACTTGAGTTGGTGCTTGTAAACAGCGGTTCCGTTACCGCCTACGTTGACGGGCAGGAATATACCCTTGAAAAAGGCGCTTTGTGCATAATGTTTCCAAACCAGCTGCACTCATATGTTGACCGCTTTGTGCCTAACGAAGAAAGCAATTATATTCTGATTTTTTCTTCGGATATTTTACGGTCTTTTTCCGTTGATTATAATAAGAAACTGCCCAAAAATCCCGTGATATACGATGCCGGCGTTTTAAGGGATGTTGAAAGGTATCTTAAAGAGGCATGCACCCTATCTGCTTCAAAAGAGCAATTTATTTCCGAGGGACTTAATGCCTTTGCACTTTTAATTCTTTCAAAGATACTGCCGCATCTTGAATTTGAAAATGCACATCATTTACAGAAAAACGTTTCCGCCGATATTTTTACTTATTGTAATGAAAAGTTTACTGAAAACATTTCTTTGGAAACCATTTCAAAGGAACTGAACGTGAGCAAGGACCATATTACACGGCTTTTCCGCGAAAAATTCCACACCAACTTTAAGGCGTATATTAACACGCTGCGCATCAATAAGGCAAAGAAAATGCTTAAAACCACAAACTGCTCAATTACCGATATTGCAAGCCTTTCAGGCTATAATACGATACGCTCATTTAACCGCGCTTTTTTGGAGGTTGCAGGCGTTACGCCAAGCCAGTACCGCAACAAAAGCAATAATTAACTTTTTTTAAAATTTCTGTTGACAGTATTGAATTTTTCGATTATAATGCTTTTATAGTGTTAGAGTGTATTACGCTCGTTATTTATTGTAAGTTAGGAGGAAGTTATTGTGAAGCAGCAATACCAGTCACCTGAGGTTGAAATTACACCAATTTATACATCAAACGTTTTCACTGCAAGCGGTAGTTATAATGACGGCCCCTTTGATCTTGAAGACGATACCCCGTAAAGGAAATACACAATAAAAAGAGATAGCAATCGCTATCTCTCAGAGCACTGACAAACCCTTACAAACATAGCACCCTGCAAAAATTTTGCAGGGTGCTATTTCCGTCGTTGCATTCACTTGCAAAATGCGGTCATTTACGTCTGTGTAAACTCCCTTTTTTGCAAGTTCAGCGCCTTGGCTTGCAAGGGTTTCTCGAACTCTGGCAGTCTGCTGACTTTGTCAGCAGACTGAGAGATAGCAAACGCTATCTCTTTTTTTATTTTTTATACTTTATGTTGCTTATGCCCAAGATAACGCCTAAAAAGGTTTCTATGGCGGAGATGGTGCCTACCACCTGCTCACCAAAGGGAAAACCCCAGATGGAGGCAAGGGCAAAATACAGCGTGCCCAAGGCAGGCAAAAGATACATGGTGAGCCATTTTAAAACATCGTATAATTTATTTGGCATTTTGTTCCTCCTTTAAAATGCGGTTGACTTCATCTTGAACTTTTTGGTAATTATATCCGATTTTTTCTAAATTTTCCTTTCGTTCTTTGCCGTTGCCGTATTTTCCCAAAATAACCTGACGGGCAATTTTTTCCAGGTCTTCGCCTTTTAAGATGCGGTTGACTTCATCCTGAACTTTTTGGTAATCAAAGCCAAGTTTTTCTAAATTTTCACGTCTTTTTTGACCGTTACCGTATTTTCCCAAAATTACGTCTTGGGCGATTTTTTGGATATTTTCTTCTTCATAGGAAATATATGGAAGTTTACCGTGTTTTTTCCAGTTCCGCTGATTTAGGGACGTTATCTGAACTCCGTTTTTCCAGGAGGGCGTACATTCGACGCACAAATTGTTGCCGATATACACGCCTATATGACCTTTTAGCCACACCGCCTCGCCAATTTCAATATGGGAAAAGTCGGTTGAAATTTCTGTGCAT
Organism: Clostridia bacterium; assembly: GCA_045603265.1. GTDB lineage: Bacteria > Bacillota > Clostridia > Christensenellales > QALW01 > UMGS1322. Next base: position 12,678 of record JAZULU010000245.1, on the reverse strand, counting down.
TTTGTTATCATGGTATCGGCATTAATATCGGGCACGTTGTTGGACAAATATTTTGCACCGCCGTAGGGTGAATTTTTATCGCCCCTCCACCCCCAAAGAACGGCCTTTATCAAGCAAACGCAATCGAAGCCCCATGTGTTTTCGTCGGCCGCCTTTATCATTTTTACACGTTGCGGTTTTTTATTATAGGGATGATTGTTGGTGTAGCGCACCTTGTTTTGCTCTGTCATAGGATTGCCGATGCAACCCATTACATAAAGTGTTTTGTAATTTTTTGCCAAATTTTCCAAAAAATTTGCAAACTGAATATTATTCATAGACCCTCCACGTTACTACTTCGGAATGAATTTTATCTACAAAGGAATTGCCTTTAAGCGCTTTATAGGCTTTATACATGAGCATGAAATTTTCAAGTTCATACTGCCTTATAATTTTAGTTTGAGCATGGCGGTAGTAGGTTTCAAGCATGTGGGCGCGCAGTTGGCATTTTTGCCCCTCCACGATTCTTTTCACCCACACGAAGGCGGTTACTGCACCGCTTATAAGGGCGGAAAATCCGCCCACAACTTCAACAAGCATTAGAAATTTTTCCAAAAAATCCACCTACCTGAAGATACTTATTATATCGCTGCCGCCAAAGTTTCTTCTAATCCTTAACCCGTTAGCGTTTTGATAAACAGTAATTATCGATGTTCCCCCGTCTGCCCAGGAAATAAAGGGAATTAAAAAGCCTAAATATTCTACGCCGTCTATCTCTACCGTATTGCAGGTAACGCTGAGCGTGTTTTTTGTTTTTTGGGGAAGTTGGTCTTTTACTATCCAGCCCGGATATTCGCCTGCAAAATAGGACACTTTATAAGTTGTTCCCTTTGTAAGTTCCTCCGTTGCCGGAAGATAGGTTTCATAACTATCTATTCCCACCGAGAAATTTTCAACAACGGCAGTTTGGCTGTTTAATCCCAAAAGAGTTTTAAGTTCATTTTTTTCGCTTTCGGACCATGCGATATTAGGCTCGGTAAGGGCAACCTTTACGGCATAGTCAATATTACTTGGCGTTATAGGTTTAAAAACGCTTTCTCTTTTTCTGATCTCGCCGTTAGATGCGGTAACGATCATTATTGTATCCCCTGACGTTGGCGAAGTTGAGCCGTATCTGCCTGAACTGATTCCGTATCCCGGCTTAATGCGCAGGACACCGGGTGTACCGTTTTTATCGGCAAAATCGGTCTTTTTAACATATTCTTCGTGATTGTTTTCATTTTCTTCCAAAGCGTCGTAGAAATCGGAAAGTACCTTTTCAGCCTCCTCAATACTTTTATCTGCCTTTGTTACAAGGGAAGCAACGTACTGCTCACAGGCGGAAAGATTGTTAAAAATTCTTTGATCTTCCCGTTTTGCAAGGGTGAAATATACGGTGCAGGGCAAAAAAACAAGTTCTTCTTTTTCCAAGCCGTCAACGATTCTTGTTATAACAAGAGTCGATACCATTTTACCTGCGTACTGGGTGAATTTGCTTGTGATCGGACGTTCTACACAGTTTTCCTCATCAAGCGTAAGGCTTTCAGACGGGTCATAGCCTGCACTTTCAGACGAAAAATCGATTCTGAAAGAAATGTTTTCGCCTAAAGACGCAAGAAAAGTTTTTTCAATATGATACTTTACTTTTACTGCGTTATCCTCATACTGGACACCGCCCCACATCATTTCCGTTGGGGTGACGCCTAAAGAATTCACATTATAATTTACATATCTTGTTGCCATAAAAATCCTCCTTATTCTTCTTCGGGTACCCTGATGTTAAGGTACTTTATGATGTAATCGTAAGCCTCCTGACTAAGTTGGGCGGTGCGCTTATAAGAATCAAGATATCTTATTATAAAGGCATCGTAACTGGGAAGGCTTGAATCAAGTTTTTTCTCACGCACATATTCCCTGCGTGTGGGAAGTTTTTTAAGTACCAGATCTACACTGTACTGTTGGATATCGTTAAGGGTAGGAAGTTCATCACTTTCCTCCTCTTCCTTTTTATCATCCTTTTTGTTTTTGTCCTTGGATCCTGACGCACCGCTTGTTTTTGTTGCCGCCTTAAACAGTGATTGAGCCTCTCTTGCCGCCTCATCGTCAAAATCTTCGTTTATCTTATTTTCTTTTTCAAGACGCTCTAAATCCAGTTCATCTATTTCGCTCTTAAAATCGCCTTGAAGTTTCAGCGCCTTTTTCTTGTTATCATCAAAAATGCTCTTTACGCTTTTTTGGTGATCTATTGACGCCTTTTTCTTTTTTACATTTTTGTAGCCTGATTCGGTTAGCCCAAGGTTTGAAAGGGATTCTTCCAAATTTCGCTGATCAATATACTTTTTCACGTTTTCAATGTTGATTTTTTTAGTGAAATCATCATCGATTTCGCTCATCTTGTCAGAAAATTCCTTTTTCGCCTTATCTTTTTCAACCTCAATGCTTTCCTTCATCGCATTTATGCTTTCATCGCGCAAATCCTTTTTGGATAAAAGAATTTCCTTTAAATAATCGGTATAGGTTTTTGCCATAATTTTCTCCTTTTTACATCTGTGACATTGCCTGGTTGGTGTATGACGGTCCCATTTCAAAATAGGAATTGTATAAGACCGTGCGCAAATATTCTTTGACTTTCAAGATCTCTTCATTAACGCCCAAATACTTTTCGTGGGCAAAAAGCAGGTGATCGTGGGTAAGTTTTAAAAAAACGGAAGAAACAAATTCAGCGGTGGTCTTTACGCCGTCAATGTAAAGCACTTGAGATTTTTTCATTAAAAAGACCTCCGCCATAATGACGATCATTTCCTCCATTTCGCCCTTTAAAATAGGCGGATAATCTTGAAAAAGCACACGGCGCTTGATTTTTTTGATCTCTTTTGAAAGTTTATCTTCGGGAATTTTTTGTCGGTACGCACGCATGTACTGACGGCGCTTTTCCTTTTTCACTTGGCGGTTTTCAATGATGTTGCCCGAAAAATCAAGTAATTTTAGTTTTTGGAAAAGCCTTATTCCCCGTTTTAAAGTAAAAATATCGGTTTTAAAAATTTTCGCCTGCTTTTTTAAGGGAAGGCGCATATCCATGCCTCCGTTTGCAAGTATGCGCACCCACAAAATTAAAAGGACGTTGCCTAAAAATCTGTTTTCGATTTTTTTAACGGTTTCATCTAAAAAAAATTCTCTTGTAATTTTAATAAAGATCATCTCCCTTGACGAAAAAGAACGGAAAGAGAAGTTATTACGAAAAAGTTCTCGCTTTTAATTTTAAGTGCCAGTTTTTTAACGATGCGGTTGTGCGGTACCAGTTTATTAAAAAATCCGCTGTGCATATCGGGCACGTTGTTATCGGTTAAAAATTCAACGGTAGTGGGCCCCGTTTTTATCATCTCAAGGGAAACGTTGTTTATTATCTTATCCTTTCCCGGAAGATCAAAGTCAAAGTGCTTTGTTTCAATTACCGTTTTGATCTTTTCCTCAGAAAAATTTTCGCCTTTTTGATCGGATATCTGGTTTTCATCTAAAAATGTAACGTTGACTTTATATTCACCGTTTACCGCCCACAAAAGCATATCGCCGCCGTAAACCCCTAAAGCATAAATATTTTGGGGAAAACTCCATGTAAACCAAGGAATCTCCTTTGCGGCGGTGGTTTCCTTATTACATGAAGATATGTTCACAAAGCCAAAAGTATTGTAATCCATAAGATATGCGCGGTTTTTTATAAAGAGGAAGTATCTTCCGCACCAGTCGGCGCTGACGGCACATTTAAGGTCTTCCTTTTCTAAAAGAGGCGCGATCATCTGTGAAATTTCGTAAACGTTATGCTCTGAATATTGGCTTTGTGAGGTTATCGTATAAACCTTTCCCGATGAATTTAAAAAGACAAGACGGTTTCTTACAAGTTCAACTGTATCGGGGCAATCGCAACCGATTGTCGGGTGAATCAACGTCATTGGGAAATAGGCAAGTTGGGTAATATCAACGTTTTCGGTAAGTTCGCCCTGAACGTACTGGGTAGAGTAAATTTCGTTTTCCTTAAAAATAATGAGGTTTGGACCCTGATGGGCAAATGCCGTAATTTTTTGTCCCTTATCGCCAACGTAAGCGTAGTTGTTTTCGGGGAAATATAAGGGTTTTTCAAAATCACTCCACAACACAAGACCCTTTTCGCCGCCTAAAAACAGTCTGCTTCCGCCGTTTATGCCTAATGACGTGTTGCCGTACCAGGCAAAAGCAGTCATGGAGGTAACTTTTTTTAGATCCTCTCTTTTCCATAAGCGGGGCGCATTTATTATCATATTGTTGTTTACATATTGCTTGATGCTTACAACGTCTGCCTCGAAAATATTTTTTTCCCCGTTGGCGTTAAGTGAAACGTGACACACGTCGCCCTTTACAAAGGCGTGAAGATACAAGCCGTCTTCGCCCATGTAATTTTCAACGGTAGGATCATTTTCTTTGGGACAACGTACGCTGTGATCGTACCTTTTGCCTGATGCATCAACATATTCAAGATAAATTATGTCGTTTAAATTGGGCGGTGTATAGGGAAGTCCGTACTCCATATAGGATACTCTTGAGGCGATATTACCTACCTCCACCTCCACAAAAAATGCGGTGTCATAGGTGGAAAACTCCATTTTATAGCGGTCGGACAGCAAGTTAAAGCCTTCAAGCAGCGTTGCGCCCTTTTGAATCATGGAATTGATCTTACCGCTATCAGAAAAGCATGAGCGTCCGTTGGTAAGCACTGTGGGCACATAGGCATCATTTAAAGTAAGGTTTTGGGGAAGATCGTACTGCCCCTCGCCTATCTTTTTAAAAAGATAAATTTCGTGAAGATCGGTATTATCCGTTGCGTGGGCAAAAAGATAGATATCACCTTGATGCTCCACCGCAAGGGCGCAAACGCTATCGCATTGGAAAAATACTTCGCCTACAAAAATCGCCCTCAGATCGCTGACGTAGCGCAACGTAACGTGGTTTCCGGCAACGGTCTTTTCAAGGCGGTAGTGCTTGTTGTTTATAACCGTAGTTCCCATTTTGTTTACGGATATTTTAGGCTCGTTTATAAAGGAAATGTCTTCATGTTTTTTAGCCCTCAAGGCAGGGCGGGTGCGCAATGCACCCTTATAAAACCACACGTTTTCGCCCTGTGTAAGTTGGTTATCGGAAATTTTTTCAGGCTCGTCAAAGAGGTTGACTCCCCCGGAAAAATCAGAAACCGTGTAACTTTTTAACTGTTTTTTTGAAATTTCAGGTATCATTTTTTACCCCTCCTGAACTGTGGGAAGCACGTCTGTAACCGTTGAAAAGCCTTGCTTCTTCCTTTTAAGATTGTATATCTGCCCGTAAAAATTCATGTTCTCGCTATCGCCGACGGAGGCGGCAATTAACGATGCCACACCGTAGGGCACAACGTCATCAAGAAGTCTTTTTTCAAGTTCCACGTTATCGCCAAAACTTGTTATGGGCGAAAATTCTTTTTGGGATAAATAGGAAAGTTCAGCGTAAATTCTATTTAGCGCGTTTATGGCGCACCCTTGGATGCGCTGATCTTCAACACCTGTCAGTCCCAGCATTTTTGCAGATCTGTCAATTATCAAACTTGCGGTCATCAAGAGTTTCCTCCCTTTCAAGATTATTAATTAGTCCCGTAACGTCGGGAATAATGCCCTTTGGCAAGCGTTCAAGATAATCTTTTGCGCTGATCACGCCCTTTTCAAAAAGGTTGCCTAAGGAAGATGTTACAACCGCTTCGCCCCAAAGGGTAGATGCGCCAACATCAACACGGGCATTTATCACAAGATTTTTGCACTTTTCTCCGTCAAAGGGAACGTACTTTGTGCCCTCTTCGTCCTTGACTTTAAGGGGACGCTGACCGTACATGTTCACCCAGAAATCCGCCCAAATACGGGCAATTTCCTCAATAAAAGCATAGTAGCGGTTTTTATAGGTCTGCATGGGAACAAGGGCGGCCTCGCGAATTGAAATGATGGCCGATGCGTTGTCGGGGCGCAGGTCGCCTAATGCCGCATCGTTTGCGCCTGAGTCGGAAAGTGTTGCCTCGGCAATATCGTTTACAACGCTTTGTAACTGGCTTGCAAACTGAGGCGGCTGCACATATGCGATGGCCTTTTGAACATCATAATCAACTCCGCCGTTAAGGTTTAAGATCTGTCCCGGATCGTTGTTTACGCCGTCGGGAACAAGATCGCGATTGACGATTATTTTAGGCATTCCCGTTATCATGGTTGACCACACCGCCGCCGAAAGTGCGCGGTTTATGGCTATCTGGTTGGGAATAAGATATGTTATTTCGCTGTCGCCGTAACCGCAGGAAAAACGGGGCGTCCAGATATATTTTGCAAGGGGATAAAGGCGCAATTTGGTATCCCAAATGTCTTTTATAACGGCATTTTCCGTAACGCGAATTGCTTTGACTACCGGCGTGCCCGTTGAATAATCTTTAAAAAATTTGGTTAGCACTGTTACACGGGTTGAATCGTCAGGCTCTTTTTCACCGCGGTCGCCCGGGCTAAAGTTGTCGTTGCCCGAAATAAGTTCTCTGTTTTTTTCCGCCTGACGCATTGCCTCACCCTTTGTCATGCGCTGGGCGATGATGATGTAAGGCTGACTTTGTATGTCGCTGTTATTGGGCTCGCCTAAAATAACGTTGACAACGTCTAAAACGCTGGCAGAGATGTCACCCATGACTTTGGATGTGCGCATACTATCGGCAAAAAGTCCCGTTTCTATGTTGTTGTTCCAGTATGTATAGATGAAGGACGTGCCCGATATATAGGCATTTCTCACCGCATCGGAAGCCAGTTCGTTAAGTTTGAGTCTTTCGGCGGTGGTAAGAAAGTAATCGGTAAGATTTTTCATAACGTTTTTAGTTTCAAGGGACAAAGTGTCGTCCTCCAAAAAGACGTCCGAAAAGCCTTCCGCCGAATAATTTACCGTCATCGGCGAGGCGCATACAGTGGAAATTTTGTACTCACCGATGCGCTTTATTACGTTTCGGCGCACCAGCGGACGGGAATTGCCTGCCTGCACGCCGTGCCATTGATCGCCCACGAAAAAGCGCTCGTTCATTTTGCTTTGCTCGTAAATTCCGCGCTCGCCTATGGACGCTTTATATTCGTTGGCATTTTCATATTCTTCAAAAATTTCCTTTGGCGTAAGTTTTATGTTTTCCATTTGTTTCCTCCTTTTATTTGGTGTTTTGCTTTGAGTTTGGTGCTTGCCTGCTGCCACAGTTCGCCCCCAATGGAACGATTTTTTATTGGGAACACACTCTCCCCACCATAGCACTTATAATCTGCCATTCCGGTTTATCGAACTGTGAACAAAATTGCCCTCAACTCCCCCATATTGCACCCTTTTAATTACTTTTCCAGTTTGTCGAACACCACCCATTTTTAGCAAGTTTTTTATATACTTTTCCAGTTTGTCGAACTGTGAATAAAATATGTTGCTGTTCGATTTATCGAACCGAGGGCGTAAGCCTTTTATTTGTTAAGAGTGCATCCCCCACCATAGCACTTATATTCTGCCATTCCGGTTTATCGAACTGTGAACAAAAAATGTTGCTTACGCTTAATTACAACCCCTCCGTCAGGCTATCGCCTGCCACCTCCCACTTACACAGGGGAGGCTTATTTTAGTTTGTGTTTATATACTGCTGTTCGATTTATCGAACTGGCATATAAAGTCGTGCCGTAAGGCGCACCAACACATTTGCGAAAGCAAATATATCGCATGGCGAAGCCATATATCGCGCCCGTTAGGGCATATCGCTTGCGAGCACCGCGAAGCAACTATACTCCTGTTCGATTTCTCGAACAAATTGAGTGTTTTAGGGGGTTTTGTTCGATTTCTCGAACCGACATATAAAGTTGCGCCGTAAGGCGCACACCGCAATCAATGCGAAACGAAGTGAAGCATTGCATATCATCAACGCGTAAGCGTTGCATATTCCACACTTTTCAAAGCAACATGCCACACCACGAAGCGGTATATTAACCGCTTCGTTTTTACTTCACCGCAGCAAAGATATGGTCTACGCCGCTTTTCTTAACGAAAATATCGTAGTAAAGGCGATACTGGAAAAGATATGCGTCAGCATCCTGATTCTGGTTAGGCGCAAAGATTCTTAACTGCTCGGTTTTCTTTACAAGGCTTGCTCCGTTTTTGGGAAGCATAAGCATATTAACGGTTTTTGCGTTTTCATCAACTGAGAAACCGCCCGTCAAAGTATCGGTGCCGGCATCGAAAAGATATGCAGTTTTCATGCGCTCGGAGGCAACGGGAATTACGGCAATATCGTTGATCTTCTTAACTTTAAGATCCACCTCGCCCTGCTTGAAATCGGAAACGATGATCATCTTTTGAAGTTCAGGTGCGTTCATGAGCGCGGCATATGCAGTAGGATCCATGAAGCACACGAGTTCCTCATCAAAGCCTGCCTTTGCCTGAATTGCGTTTGCCATTTCAACAAACTGCGCGTAAACTTTTTCGCTGTCGAAGGTCTTTACATTGCCCTTAGCCTCAGCAACTGAGAAGAGTTTAGAAATGTTATAAGCGTCCATTTCGGGCACAACCTGAGTGCGGACGTACTCCTTTAAAGTCTGTCCTGCAAGGTTGGCAACACCTGTTTCATCCATGTCCATTCTGTCAAGTTGAAGTTCACGGCCTCTATCCTTGGAAAGTTGGTAAGAAGTGTTAGTAATGGTAATTTTTCCCTGGGGGAATCCGTTATCGCGGTCGTAATCGCCAAGACCTACAAAGTCCATATCAGGCAAAAGAACGGTCTTTGCGCCTACGAATTTTGCTAAAAGCACGTTATCGGCAAAGAAGCCGGTGGCAGATTTCTGAGTTACCACCTTATCAAGTTCGCCTGCGTATTTGGTTGCATATTCTACTGAATTAATTGACATATTTTTTTCTCCTTTTTAACTGTTTAATCCTTTAATGAAAGCGGAAAGCAACGTATCGAAATTTTCGCCTCCGCCGTTAAGTTCACCTATGGCGGCAATAAGGTTGTTCTTGTTTACATCATTGTTTTTTTCAATTTTAATTTTTTCATCGTGGAAAAATCTAAGGTACGAATTTAATAGTGACTCGTTTTTTGCATTTTTCAAGACCTCTTTGGGAATTTTATCGAAGGTGTCGATTTCGGGGCAGATCTCTTTAAGGTGAAAAAACTCGTCGGCAAGATTGCGCTCAAACTGTTCCTGCTCTTCCTTGAAAAGCTCATTTCTCATATTATCCTTGGCACTTTTATACTTCAAAAGAGCATCGTTAAAAGCATTTTCGTCGTCCTTAAATTGCTGGCGCAGTTGTTGCGCCGTTACCTCCTCGTCAAGAGCAACGTACTCCCTGATGGTGTCAAGGGGACTTTTGTTCCTGAGGTTTGAAAGGTAATTAAGTTCCTTTAAAAGCGGCTGAAGACTATCAAGTTTCAAGCCTTTTTGTGCGTAGGAAACCGCCTCATCAGGAGAAAGGAACATGTCCTGATGATTGAAACGCACTTTTATGTTTTCCGCCTGTGGTTGGGCGGTAATAACCTGATCATCCAAAATTTCGTTTTCCATAAAAAACTCCTTTAATGCTGACTTTGACCGTTATAGGTCCAGAAATTTTCAAGTTCGCGCTTTTCTTTTTCGTAGATTCGTTTTTCCTCCTCGGAAAGTTCGTACCGCGGCGCGATTTTTCTACCCAATTTAAAGGCCAGAAAACTTGAAACAAGGGTAATAAGTATCCATAAAGTTAAAATAAGTAAAGTCAAAACCATTCTCCTTTCATGTCGTCAGGCGACATATCCAATATTTTTCTTTTTTCTTTTACTTCCTCTTGAGGTCGGAAGAAGCGCACGTCATAAAAAGCGTAGCGCATGGCATCCATTAAGTGGTTGTTTTCATCTTCGGGAACGTCAATTTTGTCCTTTTTGAAGCGGTAGGCGGAAAGTTCATAGATAGTGTTGGCGCAAGAAGGATGCACAAAAATTTTGTACTCCTGGAGGGCAGAAATGCCGTTTATAACGCTGTCCTTGCCCTTCACCGATGGACGGATCCTTGAAATTCCCATTCTTCTTAGGTCATCATTGGACTTTGGCTCGGCGGCATCGGCGCGGATGATCTCCTTTGAAAAGCCTTTTTGAGTTATCATCTGCGCGATTTGAGAATTAAGCATCTTTTTCTCATAATGCTCGTCGAAAACGTAGATCTCGCGCGAAAGAGGATTGACTTTCATTGCGATAAAGGCGGTGGGATCGTTGGTGTAGCCGTAGTCAAGACCGAAAAATGCCTTGAATTGCCAGGAAAGATCGTGGACGTTGTTATCGGAATCAAAGTAAATTCCCAGTTTTTCGTGGTCGAAGTTAAGCACCTGCCAGTTTTCGTACACCGCGCCCTCGCTGATTCCCCAGTCGCCCAGTCCGGCAACACGGTATTTTTGAGGATTTTCTTTTTTCATGCGCCGGAAAACAGCACGGTCTGTTTCGTCCAGGAACTCGTTGATAAGGTAGTTTGTGCTGAAAACTGCAACGTTTGAGGATTTTTTATCGAAAAATCGTTTCTTCAGCCAGTGCTTCTCATTCCATGGGTTAAAGGTGAGTGTTGTCTGCTTGAAAAGTTCGTCGGAAACTTGACCTCGGGGCACGGAAAGATCAAGTTTGTCAAAATCTTCTTCAAGTTCAATTTCAAAGGCTTCTTCTATCCATACCCAGCACAAGTAACCCTTGGAAACTGTTGTGGAGGCAAGTTTCAAAACGTCGTCAAATCCGCGGAAAATGATTTTTTGACCGGTAGGCTTGTAAACCATTTCCATGGGATTTAAGGTGTTCTGCCACAAATGAGCCACTCCCAACTTTTCCTGCGCCCACTTTAACTGGGCAAAGGTGGAGTCGCGATGGGTGTTGTACACCGCCCGAACAACCAGTAAATTGCTGTTTTTATATTTCATCAGCCTGAATATGAAGTTCAGTGCCGCCGTGGACGATTTTTTGCTGCCCTTGCCGCCTTTCACCACCCGATATCGCTTTTTACTTTTCCAAAATTCTCCGTATCCGCCGCCGATTATTTGGGGCAAATATATGTTTGACATCTAACTTTTTCCTCCAACGCTTTGTTTTTAACTGCCTTTCCGATTTATCGAACACCACCTATTTTTAAACGAGTTTTTATTTACTTTTCCGGTTTGTCGAATTGTGAACAAATTAGTGCGATCCCCTATATTGCGTTATTTTATTTGCCTTTCCAGTTTCTCGAACTATGAATAAAATATGTTGTTGTTCGATTTATCGAACCGAGGGCGTAAGCCCACCTAAGAAAAATATAGCGCACGAGCAACGCGAGTATATCGCATTACGTTAGTAATATATCGCATGGCAAAGCCATATATCGCGCCGGTCAGGGCATATCGCTTGCGAGCACCGCGAAGCAATTATTCTCTTATTCGATTTCTCGAACAAATTGAGTGTTTTAGGGGGTTTTGTTCGATTTCTCGAACCGACATATAAAGTCGCGCCGTAAGGCGCACCAACACATTTGCGAAAGCAAATATATCGCATGGTGAAGCCATATATCGCGCCCGTCAGGGCATATCGCTTGCGAGCACCGCGAAGCAATTATTCTGCTGTTCGATTTATCGAACAAATTGAGTGTTTTAGGGGGTTTTGTTCGATTTATCGAACTGACATATAAAGTCGCGCCAAGCAAACGCCTACTCAATCAGCAATTTTTTCCTCGCCGGAGATGATTACCACAGGTGCGATGTCGGAGGACTCGTCTTTAAGTTTCAGGCATAGTTCTGAGGCTTTCAAGCGATACTGAATATTCACTTCCTCGTCGTTAATCACCTTTTTCCAGAAACTTTTTATCTCCTCCATGACGTTTTTTTCCACTTGATCACCTCCCTTAAAAAAACATTACTTCCTGCTCTTCGGGAGAATATTTATTCAAAAAGTTTTGCAGCTCATTTTTAAGTTCTGTCTGGCAATTTTCGCAGAAATCGCAGTCATCAACGTGGTTTTTGCCACATCGGGGACATCGTTTTGCATCGACAAATTCAACAGAACGACACTTTGGACACCGTCTTTTTAAATTTGAATAACCGTTAGATTCATCGGCGACGAAAGTGTAACCGAGATCCTCGACCTCAAAGAAATTCAGACAGTTTTCACACCTGACCATTTTTTTACCTCAGTAACAAAAACCGAGCGATTTTTGCCGTAACTGACTTTGATCTCCACCCCTTTTTTGCGGGCGAGTTTGATAAGGTTTTCATCGGAAAAGAATTTAAGTTGCTGTCCGCGCTTGCCTAAAATTTCGCCCAACGTGTTGAGGCTGATTCGCTCACCAAGCACAATTACCGGCGCACGTTTTTCGTCTTTTTTGAAGTGGGGACACGCAGAAATCAAATAGGAATCAATAAATTCGTCGGCGCATCCATTGGGAATTTGCGTCTTTTCTGCCGTCCACCCTTTGATGGGTCTGGCAAATGCCGACCAGCAACAGCCTCCCGTTGCCCGTTGGCAATCCCAGCATAATTGTTCATTTTTTTTATTCATAAATATCCTCCCTGCCAAGTTGTCCTGTTCGATTTATCGAACATTCTTGATGTTTTCCGCCCTTTTTAAGGTGTTTTGTTCGATTTATCGAA
>JAZULU010000244.1:0-4158 GCA_045603265.1 Clostridia bacterium | reverse complement strand
CCTGCCGCTACCGCCGCCGCACCGATGATCGCACCGGTAATATTCTTTTTACCGCCGTCATTAGGTTTGGGAGATTCTGTTACAACAGGTGTTGCTTCAGGCTCAGGTGTTTGAGTTAAAATTTTTGTAATTTCCTTTGATAAAAGTTCCGCCGCCATATCGTGCCCCGAAACGTCAGGATGAAGATTATCTTCTCCGCCGGGAACGTTCCACAAATATGAATCTATCAAGAACATATTTTCATCTTTTACGCTTTCAAAAACCGCCTTGATGTTTTCGTTATGGCGTCCGTTAAAAGGAGTCATCACAAATATTTTTGCATCTTTATAGTTGGTGCGCAGAAGTGATAAAAATGAAGTGTACCACAACTTAAATTCACCATCGGGAACTCTTCCGTCATTGGTGCCTAAATTGATTACGATATAATCGGGAACAAATTTTGTAAAATCCCAGGAAGGCGAAACAGGCTCATCAGGAGAATATTCGCGAATCATTTTATAACGGTTTATCATACCTTGCTTATCGGGGTTGCCGTAGCCCTGGGAAACGGTAATACCGCCAAAGGCAACGATGTTTCTGTAAAATCCCAAAAGTTCGGCAGTTCTGTGCCCGTAAGAATTTAAAACGGAGTTACTGCCAACAACGTAGCCTTCTAAAATAGAATCGCCTATAAACTCAATAACGGGCTTATCTTCTTTTTTTAGGGTCTTTGCGCCATCATCTAAAACAAAGCCCGAAATTTTGGGAAAGCCTTGCTGTGCAACGGCACAGATCTCTAAAAGATGCTCGCCCTCGTCCAGATCTTTTGCCAACGTTCTTGAGGACTGACGCGTGTACTCACCGCCGTCAATGCGGTAAAACATTCCGCCGGAAGATTTTTTGTTTAGTTTAATGCTTGTGCCGGTAAAGCGCAGGGAAAGATAACATTCAAAACTTCCCTCCATAATACCGTCATCATTTTTTATCCATCTGCCGACGTAGTTGATATTTTCGTCGTCAACGGAAATGATGTTTTCCTCTTCAGCGCTTACAGTTAAAGGAATCGTAAACATAAAAGTTACCGCCAATATAAAAGATATAAATTTCATCATACACTTATCACTCCGAATGCTTCAAGCACCGAGAATATAAGTATAAGCACAATGCAGATCGGTGCAACGTATTTTATAATAATGTTGAACATTTTCTTGGCTTTGAATTTACCTGAAAGTTCAACTTCTTCAGCAATAGTTTGGGGCTTAATGATAAAGCCGATAAAGATGCAGGTTAAAATAGCCGTTATGGGCATAAACACGCTGTTTGAGAAGAAATCAAAGAAATCAAAAAGATTTTTGCCTAAAATGGTGATGTTTGCAAGGGGACCGTAACTTAATGATGAAAGTGAGCCAAGTACAAGGCAGAACAAAAGAACGATACCGCAAACTATTTTTCTGTTCCATTTAAACTTATCCCGAAGAATTGAAACGACCGTTTCCATTAAGGAAATTGACGAAGTAAGTGCCGCAAAAAGCACAAGGACAAAGAATAATGTGCCGATTATTGCACCGCCGGGCATGGTTTTGAAAACTTCGGGAAGGGTTGAAAACATAAGTCCCGCGCCTTTAACTGCGCCTTCCTTTGCGCCTGTAAGATAGGGGAATGCGGCAGGCACGATCATAAGACCTGCAAAAAATGCAATACCCGTATCAAACAACTCGATGTTATGAACGGCAGATTCGATATTAACGTCCTTTTTCATATATGAGCCGTAAGTGATCATAATTCCCATTGCCAGGGACATGGAATAGAACAACTGACCCATTGCCGCAAGGACCGTAGTTGCCGAGAATTTTGAAATATCAGGTGTAAGGTAATATAACACACCGTCTATTGCGCCGGGCATGAACATTGAGTAAACAGCAATAAACACGGTAAGTATAACAAGAACAGGCATCATTATTTTGGTAACTTTTTCAATGCCTTTTTCAACACCCAATAAAACGATCAAAGCGGTAAGCCCTATAAATATAAGGAAAAATATTAAAGGCTCAACGGGCTTTGAAATAAAACCGCCAAAGTAATCGGGGTTTGCCATTTCATTCATTTGCCCTGATGCAAAGCCAAAAAGATATTTTGTTACCCAACCGCCCACAACGGAATAGTAGGGAAGAATAATGGCGGGAATTACCGCCGCAAAAATTCCGATAAATGAAAACTTCTTGTTAAGGGAAGAAAATGCGTTAATTGCACTTTGCCCCGTTTTTCTGCCTAAAGCGATCTCACCAAGCATAAGGGTGAAGCCTAATGTTACGGCAAGGATAATATATACCAATAAAAATATTCCGCCGCCGTGCTGTGCCGCAAGATAGGGGAAACGCCAGATGTTTCCTAAACCTACCGCGCTGCCTGCCGCCGCAAGGACAAAGCCTATCTTTCCCGTAAAACTACTTCTTTTTTGTTCCATGATTAAAATCTCCTATGTATAAACTGAAACTATTTTAGCACAGTTTACTGTTTTTTACTACCGATTTTTTTCAATATTACTGAAATTATTATAAGTATTGCACCTAATATTAAAGGAAAAGTAGGAAATGGGTATAACATAAAGGTAAGTTCAAAGGCAACGAATATATCCATGCCCCCGATAATGGCAACGGCATTTGAAGCATCAAGATATAGAGTGTATACAGTAACCGCACCTATATATATAATTGAAAGTGCCAACACAACAATGCCTGTTATTAAAAGAATATTAGCAGTTTTTTTCATTTTTTTCGTCCTTTCGCACCACAATATATAGTGGTTATGTGTTTTTTATTATATATTACTTATATACTGTTTGTCAAGTTTTGCCTAAAAATTTTCAAAAAAGCCTTGATTTTATATACTTATGCTCATATGCGACATATGTGCAAATGTGCAAACATCAACATATTGTAAAAAATTTTTTTAAAAAAACACAAGATATTGTGTTTTTGGTGTTGACAAGCACAAATATATGTGTTATACTATGCACACAATAAAATGAGGGAAAGGCGCGAAAATATGAATATACAAGGCTTTCAGAAACTAACGCTTTTAGATTTTCCCGAAAAAACGGCGGCCACAATATTTTGCGGTGGGTGCAATTTAAGGTGTCCTTTCTGCCACAATGGCTCGTTAGTCAGAAATCCCATTGAAAATAAAAGCATGGAAGCAGAAGTTTTAGAGTATTTGGAAAAACGCAAGGGTATACTTGACGGCGTTTGTATTACAGGCGGTGAACCTCTTCTTCAAGCAGATCTTGTTGACTTTATAAAAAAAGTAAAAGCAATGGGCTTTTTAGTAAAACTTGATACCAACGGCGCATTGCCCAAAAAGTTAAAGGACGTCATACCTTATATAGATTATATAGCCATGGACGTTAAATCAAGTTTTAAAAATTATTCTTTGGCAACCGGTGCGGATATCGATGCAGAAATTTTCAGGGAAAGCATTGACTTAATAAGAAACTCAGGCGTTGATCATGAGTTCCGCACAACAGCGGTAAAAGGAATCCACACAAAGGAAGATTTTATTGAGATTGCCAAATATCTTAAAGGCGAAAATAAGTATTTTATCCAGAAATTTGTTGATTCGGGTAATCTTTTAGTAGGCGGAGAAGCGTTTTCGGCGGAAGAAATACTTGAAATATTAGAAGAAATTAAAAAATACGTCCCCTTGGTTAAGTTAAGGGGAGAATAGAGAAGGAGAAAAAATTATGTTCAGAGTTTTAAAGCGCGACAATAAGGTAGTAGATTTTGATATTCAGAAAATATCAGGCGCTATCAAGCAGGCATTTGAGGCTTGCGAAAGACAGACCACCGATAATATCGTAGATTTCTTGGCACTTAAAGTTACCTCAGATTTCGAGCCCAAAATTAAAGATGAGATCGTTCAGGTTGAGGATATTCAGGACTCTGTTGAAACAGTTCTCGTTCAGGCAGGCTATGCTGACGTTGCAAAGGCATACATCCTTTACCGCCGTCAGAGAGAGAAGTTAAGAAACATGAAGTCAACTATCCTTGACTATAAGGATGTTGTTGATCAGTACGTTAAGTCAACTGACTGGCGCGTTAAGGAAAACTCCACCGTTACTTACTCAGTAGGCGGACTTATCCTTTCAAACTCAGGCGCAATCACCGCTAACTACTGGCTTTC
>JAZULU010000243.1:0-1552 GCA_045603265.1 Clostridia bacterium | reverse complement strand
ATTTTTTGTAAGTTGACTGCTTCCAAAGGGTGCATTTTCACGCTTTACAAGTTTTTGCAAAAGGGGATTGCTTTTATCAAGCATATCATAGCATGAAAGAGCCTCTTTTAAAAGTGAAGATATTAAACTTTTTTCTTCGCTATCGGGGTGGAATATTTTGCCTTCAAAAAACTTCATCGCCTTATTTTTGCACACAAAAGTAATTATGCAAACGTTTGGCACCGAATTGCCCGTACCTGACAAATTGTGGAACTCATTGGGACTGTGAAAGGTAAGTTCACCGCTTTTTAGAACGAACTGATTTTCTTTTGCAGTGCAGACCATTTCACCGCGGTCAATATACACAAGTTCCCAGAAATCGTGGCTTTCACCTGGATAATAAAAATCCTTTGAAAGTTCCATATAAAATGCGGTAACTATTTTTTCAACGGAAATTACCGATTCAAAAGCGTGTTTTAAGAAATCTGCCTTCATATTGTCCTCGTTTTGCCTGATTTTATAAGTATTATATCTCATTTTACCTTTTATTGCAAGATAAATAGTTATAAAATGTTATAAAAGGAGGTTTTTAATATGTATACAGTTCTTGTTATTTCATGCCATCCTGACGATATGGAAATTGCTTGCGCAGGTACTCTCTTAAAGTGCAAGGAAAGAGGCGACCGCGTTGTTGTTTGCCATCTTTCAAGCGGCAATTTAGGTCATGAAATTATTCCCCCTGATGAACTTTCAATTATGCGCGCAAAAGAAGCACAAAACAGCGGTGCTATTGGCGGATTTGAAGTTATGTGGGGCGGTTTTAACGATCTTGAGATCTATGACAACAACAAAGAATCAAGAGATAAAGTTGTTTCAATTATTAAGAAAGTCGATCCTGATTTTATAATCACCCACGATCCTAACGACTATATGCCCGACCATACGGCAACTTCACGCCTTGTTTTCGATGCTTGCTTTACTGCAACGCTTCCCAACTACCACACCGGCGTTGAGGGCAGAGCAAGAATGGTGCCCGTTTTCTATATGGACACTTTGGCAGGCGTAAACTTTAACCCCACCGAGTATGTTGACGTTTCACCCTACATCGACAAAAAGTTAGAAATGCTCAACTGCCACGAATCGCAGATCGTTTGGTTGCGCGATCACGATCACATTGATTTCCCCGACATGGTAAAAACTTGCTGCCGTTACCGCGGTTTCCAGTGCGGTGCCGACTATGCAGAAGGCTTCCGTCAATGCCAGGTTTACCTTAAGGGAACAACAAAAAGATATTTACCGTAAAGGAGAAAATTATTATGGATTTTAATTCAACAGTTAAAGGTTCAGCGCTTGAGGGATTTTATCCCGAGGGTTGGGATTTTGAAAAGATCGACGCTTGCATAGGCGAGCCTGAAAGCATTACAGACAGGATGGCGCATTGGAATGAAGGGTTCTTTCCCATAAAGTGCGAGAGTCTTGAGGAGTTTAACACGTACATGGGTCATGAGATCGCGCTTTTGATAAAACAAGCCAAGGACAGAGGCGAAAAGATCGCGTTTATACTGCCTTTAGG
>JAZULU010000242.1:0-5609 GCA_045603265.1 Clostridia bacterium | reverse complement strand
GCGTTCTTCTATGGTAAGATGGTGGTAGTTCATACAGATCTCCTCTCGTGGTTTATGGTGTGACAACTCTATTCTACCAGAGATCTGTATGAACTTCTATTTTATTTTGCTAAAGTGTTGCACTTGATAGTATACCTCACCAACACAGAAAAACCCCTTGCAAAATGCAAGGGGTTGGTTTCGGGGATTTCTCGTGCTCGCTTCTTACACCACAGCGCCCTTGCCAACAACCACCGGATAATTCTCCTGCCCCATCAACGTCTTATTCTTACGGACAATGACGGACTTATCGATGATGGCGTTATTTAACTGAACGCCTGATTGAATGAGGGAATTCTGCATAATAATGCTGTTCTTGACAACGGCGCCTTCTTCGATCTGAACACCGCGGAAGATAATGCAGTTTTCAACGGTTCCGTTAATAATACAACCATCGGCAACCATTGAATTTTTAATGTTGGCAGTTTCGCCGTAAATGGTGGGAACTTCGTCCTTAACCTTTGTGTAGACGGGATCGCCCGACTCAAAAAGTTCTTCACTTACCGACTGTTTCAAAATGTCCATATTGCACTTAAAATATGATGCGATATTGTGAACTCTGCCAACGTAGCCCTTATATTCATAGCCGAAAATGCGCAAGCGATCCTTTTCGTGAAGAAGAATATCTTTTGCAAAATCGTGAAGTCCGCGTGAAAGACAACGGTTAAGGTGATATTCCAGGAACTCACGTTCCATAATATAAGTGCCCATTGAGATCTGTGATGAGAAAGCGCGGGATGGATCGATCTCAATATCAACGATTCTGCCTGCGTTATCGGTTTTTAAGCCAACGTGATGGGCTAAAGAAGCGCAATCGGGCATGTTATTATACATAACGGTAATGTCCGCCGCGTTTTTCTTGTGGAAATCAAGCATATCGTCGAAAGTAGTTTTATACAAAATATCACTTCCGCAGATGACAACGTAACGTCTGTGTGATGCTGAAATATAATCCAAAATACTGTTTAAAACGTCAAGATCGCCCTGAACATCAAGTCCTGATCCGGTAAGGGGCGGAAGAACCACAAGACCGTGGCGCTTGCGGTTAAGATCCCAAGCGGCACCTGAGCCAAGGTGATCCATAAGTGAACGGTAGTGCGCCTGAGTGGGGATACCTACGCGCTCAATGCCGGAGTTTACCATGTTTGAAAGAATAAAGTCAACAAGTCTGTACCTTGAGCCTATGGGAACAGCGCCGATAGGTCTGTTTTTGGTAATTTCGCCAAGTTCAAGGCCCGAATTACCTGCCATAATAATTCCTAAAGTATCATTCATCTACGCCACCTCCCAGGATATCCTGCTCAATCATCATTTCTCTGCCTACGCGCACGTTTTTGCCAACGGTAACTCTATCACCGATAAGAGTAATACCGTTAGAGCACATCTTATTTTTAACCCAGGGAATGTTAGGATCATCAGAGCCGATAACGGCATTTTCATTTATAACACAGTTGTTGGAAACAACGGCTTTATCAACCACCGCGCCTTTTTTGATAACAGAATAAGGCAAAACGATGGAGTTTGTTACGGTTGCGCCGTCTTCAACTACCGCGCCTGAGAAAAGCACCGAATGTTCAACCTTGCCGTAGACTTTACAACCTTCGGAAATACAGCAGTTTTTAATTTCTGCTTTAGGTGAAATGTAATGACCGGGCAAGCCTTCGTTGCGTGAATAGATTCGCCAATGCTCATCATAAAGATTGAAATTGGGAACTGTGCCCAAAAGATCCATATTTGCTTCCCAAAGACTATATACAGTTCCAACGTCTTTCCAATATCCTTCAAAGGCATAAGCATACATACCTAAGCCGTCGTTAAGCATGGCAGGAATAACGTCTTTACCAAAGTCCTTTGAAGAGTTTTCGTTTTCTTCATCGGCAATAAGATATTTTTTCAAAACCTGCCATGAGAAAATATATACGCCCATACTTGCAAGAGTACTTTTTGGTTTCTCGGGTTTTTCGGCAAAATCGTAAATTCTGCCGTCCTCATGGGCCGACATTATGCCGTAACGGCTGGCATCTTCAAGAGGCACGTTAAATACTGCGATTGTACAGTCTGCACCCTTTTCCTTATGATAGTTTAACATTCTGCGATAATCCATTTTATAGATATGGTCGCCTGATAAAACTAAAACATATTCGGGATTGAACTGCTCAATAAAGGGAATATTTTGATAGATTGCATTGGCAGTACCCTTATACCACTCACCCGTTTTGCCCTTAACGTAAGGGGGCAGAACGAATGCACCGCCGCGAAGTCTATCCATATCCCAAGGCTGACCGCTTCCGATATAAGTATTTAATTCCAAGGGTCGGTACTGGGTTAAAACACCAACGGTGTAAATGCCTGAGTTTGCGCAGTTTGATAAGGGAAAATCAATAATTCTGTATTTTCCGCCAAAGGGAACTGCAGGTTTTGCGATTTCTTTAGTAAGTGCGCCTAATCTGCTTCCTTGTCCGCCGGCAAGAAGCATAGCAACACATTCAACACTATACATTTTACTCCTCCATATGTGTGAATCGAAACCGCTTTTTAAGGCGGTTTCGTCATTAAAAATTATTTGTCAAGTTTGTAATAGAGAACCGACATGGGCGGTATGGTTACACGGATACGGTTTTTAAATTCTGCCGTTTCGTTATCGGTTACAAGTTCTTCGTTTACGATTGAGCCATCGCCCGAATATTTCTTATCATCGGAATTTAAGATAAGTTTGTAAGTACCCTCTTTAGGTGCTGAGAGCCAATAGTCAAAACGCTCAACGGGAGTCATGTTTACAATGGCTAAAACTGTTTCGTCATCGGAGAAACGTGCCATTGAGTAAACACTGCCTTCCTTATCATCAGCATTAAGCCACTTAAAGCCATCCCATGAATCATCCTTTTCATAGAATGCTGAGTTATCGTTATAAAGTGCCAACAAATCTTTTACGAAGGTGTAAAGACCGCGGTGTGTTTCATACTGTAAAAGTTTCCACTCAATCTGCTCGTAATAGCGCCACTCCATAAACTGACCTATCTCGTTACCCATAAAGAGAAGTTTTTTGCCCGGGTGTGCGAACATATATCCGTAATATGCCTTTAAAGATGCAAACTTCTGATAATATTCACCGTGCATCTTATCTAATACACTCTTTTTGCCGTGAACACATTCATCGTGGGAAAGAGGAAGAATGTAATTTTCATTAAAAGCGTACATCATTGAGAAAGTCATCTTATTATGAACACCGCTTCTGAATAAAGGATCTGTTTCCATATATTCCAAAGTATCGTTCATCCAACCCATATTCCACTTAAAGTCAAAGCCAAGTCCGCCCTCATCAAGAGGTGCAGTAAGTTTGGGATAGTTGGCTGATTCTTCTGCTATCATCAATGCGCCGGGGAATTTTTCCTTAACGATGGAATTAAGGGTTTTAATAAATTCAACTGCGCCAAGATCTTCGTTTCCGCCGTAAGGATTTGGCGACCATTCGCCGGGATTTTTGCAGAAATCAAGATAGATCATATTGCTTACCGCATCAACGCGAAGACCGTCAAAGTGGAATTCCTTAAGCCAATAGATTGCATTTGATACAAGGAACTGACGCACCATCGGCGAATCAAAATTAAATTTAAGTGTACCCCACTCAGAAATATTTGCATCCTTTTCATATAAGCACTCGCCGTCAAAGAAAGCAAGACCGTGTGCATCTTTGGGGAAATGACCCGGTACCCAATCTAAGATCACGCCGATTGAATTCTGGTGAAGAATATCAACAAAATACTTTAATTCAGCAGGTGTGCCGTAACGTGAAGTCGGTGCAAAATATCCCGTTGCCTGATATCCCCATGAGCCATCGTAAGGATGTTCGGCAAGGGGCATGATCTCAACGTGAGTATAGCGGTTTTCCTTTAAAAACTTAACTAACGCATCTGCAACATCAATATAAGATAATATCTCGTTATTTCTTCCGCGCATCCATGAGCCCATGTGCATTTCATAAATCGCCATAGGCTGATTTTTTTCCTGAGGCTTAGAATGTTTTACGCACCAGGAAAGATCGTGCCAACGGTAATTATCTGCATAAGTCATTGAAGCGGTCTTGGGGCGAAGTTCTGAAAATTTCGCCATAGGATCTGCTTTATAAAGTGTTCTTCCGTCAGCAGTGGTTATACAATATTTGTAAAGGCAACCTGTGGGAACGCCTTCAATATAAACCTCCCAGAAATCGGTATCGGGAATTCTTGCCATAACGTTAGCGTCTTCCTGCCACTCATTGAAATCGCCCACAACACTGATCTTCTTTGCATGGGGCGCCCAGAGTGCAAAATAAAAGCCATCGATAAGTCCCGTACTGTTGAACACCGGTCGTGCACCCAGAATCTCATCAAGATTTCTGTGGGTGCCTTCGCAGGCAAGGTACAGATCAAAATCACTTATCATTTTGCTTTTTGTAAAATTTTCTTTTCCCATTGTAGGTAGCCTCCTGTATATAATATTTGCTGATTATATTTTAACAAATTCAAGTGCCAATGTCAATATCGTGAAAACAAAAATTTTGTATTTTATTCATGATTTTTACATAAAAAGATGTATATTCTAAAAAATCGGGGGCAAAAATAATTTTCGGAGGTGTAAATTTTATGAATCTTGGTACCATTAAAGACAAATCTGGAAAATCAATTTTAAGAAAGAAGACCGTTAAAAATGCACTTGTACTTGCAAGTTTAAGCTGTGTGGCGGTAATTGCCGTAACGGCAAGTGTTGCTCTTTCGGGAAAGGACGAGCAATCCCCCGTACTTGAAGCGCCAAAAAATACCGAGGCGCAGATTTCAAACGGCAGTGCGCAGATTTTAACGGCAACACCCTTGCCTACCGCAACGCCCGACCTTGAAACAAATGCAGATGAAAGTGCAAGCGTATCTTCCGGCGCAACCGTTAGCGCAAAAATGCTTATGCCCATAACGGAGGGCAGTATCTTAAAAGGTTATGCTGCAGATTCTTTAGTTTATTCTGCAACGTTAGACCACTGGGCAACACATACCGCCCTTGATATTTCCGCACCTGAGGGCACAATAGTTCTTTCCGTTTTAGACGGCACGGTCTCAGAGATCGTTGATGATGAACTTATGGGACTTTCCGTAAAAGTTACCCACGAAAACGGACTTGAAACTATTTATTCTGCCCTTGAATCAGCATCGGTTGCAGAGGGCGACGCCATACTTCAGGGTCAAGCCATAGGCGCGGTGGGAAACAGCGCATCAAGCGAATCTTCTGACGGTGCCCACTTGCATTTTGAAGTGTTAAAAGACGGCAAAAGCGTAAATCCGCAAAACTATATTTCAGGATTTGGTAAATAAGAAAAGCAGAAAAAACTTAACACAGCAAATAACTTAAGCGATGGCAACACAACAAATAACCCCTTACAAATTTTTGTAGGGGGTTATGTTTGCTGATAGATCCGACAAACTGCCAGAATTCGAGAAACCCTTGCAAGGCAAGGCGCCGAGCTTATAAAACGAATGAGCTTACATAGCGGTAAGTGATTGAGTTTTTAAGCGATGGCAACACAGCAAATAACCCCTGCAAAA